>JAHEKA010000307.1 GCA_024638585.1 Rhodospirillales bacterium | reverse complement strand
GAACATCCAGAAGGGCGGCGTGTACATGATACCGTGGCGCCAGGGGATCTCGGTAAACTCCGAATCGCCCTCGTACCACAGCAGGCTGTAGCCCTCTCCGGTGACCGCGTGCACATGGGTCCCCGCAGCATGGCGGTGGGCCTTCTTGTAGCGGCCCTTGGGAATCTCCGAGGTGTGCGCGTGCTGGGTCCCGTCGGCCAGCACGAAGGACACCGTCAGCGACCCCTTGCCCCGCGAATTGGCCTCGTACAGCTTGAACGCCTCGAGGTCGTTGACGAAGTTGGTTTCCCAAATGTTTGTGGGCGACAGCTTGTTGCCCCGGTCGACGAAAACGTGGTCGCCGTCGCCCTCGAAATGCGCGCTTTCGCCGGTCCGCTCGGGGAAGGCGAAGGGATTGTCGAAGACGAAATCCTCATTGTGATAGAGGTTCAGGGTCAGCGGCGCGTCATTGGTGCACGACAGCCTGGCCGATTCCTGGCCCGATCCGTTGAAAATCTGGTATTGGCAATTGAGGGGAACGGCGAACACCGCCTTGGGGCCCCATTCGAAGGTCCGCGTCTCGCCATCGGGGCTCCAGACCGTGGTCGATCCCGTCCCCGCCAAAACGTAAAAGTACGATTCGTAAAGGTGCTTGATCGGCCGGGTCTTGGAGCCCGCCGGCACCTCCAGCACATAATTGGCCATGAAGTCGCCGCGCCCATGGGTATGGGCGAAACAGCCCCGGGCTTCGTAACGGTCCCAGGGACCGGTCTCCAGCGCCAGGAGGTCATGGCCGAAATCGAGATGGATCGGGATGCCCTCTCCCTCCGCCCAATTGAGGTAGGGATCGACCAGGAACTTGTCTTTGAGGTCGATCTCGGGATTGGAAAAGGTCGGCGTATCGGACGGCATGGAACTCCCCCGGTGTCTTGATGGCCGCCGCCGGTGAACCCGGCGGCGAATTGGCCCCAATTAACAGCAAGACGCGGCGCTTGTGAAGCCCTAAGGCGCGCAAAGCCGTGCCGATCTACGCGCCTTTGGCACCGAGGGCGGAAAGGCGGTCCAGCCAGCGCCGGCGCTTGGCCTCGGGCCCGGTTTCGACCATACCGATCAAGGTCTCACGCACCGGTTTGATCCCACAGAATTTCAGAATGTTCCGTTCCAGGCTCTTGAGGCTATGGGCGCCATAGAAGAAGCGGTATGCCAGGGCCGGCATCCCCATGGTGATCACCACCCGCGCCGAACGGCCCTTCAGCATTGCCTTCGGCCAGCCGTCTCCGGCGCCGTAGTCCAGAGCGAAGCCGGGCCTAAAACATTGCTCGAGAAAGGCCTTGAGCAAGGCCGGCATGGTGCCGAGCCAAAGCGGATAGACGATCACCAGATGCTCGGCCCAGGCGATGTCCTCTTGCGCGGTAAGGATCGCCGGCACCGGCGCATCGTCGCGGAATTCCGCGGCGCTGCGCAGGATCGGAAACTCCAGCGCCGCGACATCGATATGCCGCACCTCATGGCCCTGCGTCATGGCACCCTCGCCATAGGCCTCGGCCAGGGCGCGGCAGAAGCTCGCACGGGGATCCGGGTGACCGAGAATGATGGCGATCTTGCGGGTCATTGTCTCGCAATCCTACCCGGTCCCCAGGCCGCGCCCCAGCCCGCGAATCGGCGCGGAAAGGCTTAGGTCTCTCCCTGTCCCTCCGCCCCCGGTGCCGGCGCAGACGGGCGGAACACGAAGCGCTGGTATAGATAGCCGATCCCCACCAGGGACAGCCCGAGGCCCAGGAAAGAAGCCGCCCGCTGGAGGCCGGCCAGGTCCGCCATGTCGAACAGGAAAACCTTGAGCACGGTGATCAAAAGCACGGCCAGGGAGGCGTAGCGCAGCACCGTCGCCCGGCGCAGGATTCCCAGGGCCAGGAGCACCAAGGCATAGATCAGCCAGACCAACGAATAGACGTAAAACTCGGTGTCGGAGGTGGCCCGGGGATCGAGGCTGGGCCCCTGGAAGGCCCGGGTGACTTCCAAGGAAATATAGAGGAACACCAAGATGAATCCGATCCCGGCAAGCCCCCGCGCGAGCAGGGTGATGGTGGATTCCTCGACCGCCAGGCGCAAGGCGAAGGCGGCGGGCACGGCATAGGCCAGCAGCAGCGTGTTGAACACCGGATAGGCCCCGACCGGATCGTGTGTGAGAAGCGGATTGAAGACGAGGCATTGGAGCACCACAACCTGGAACGCGGCCATGCCCAGCAGGATTCGCGACCCGTAAAGCGAAATCTTGTGTCCCGACCGCCGCGCGTTGAGCGCCAGTCCGTAGCCGATGGCGAGCCAGGAGATCGACTGCAGGCTTTGTTCCTGCAATCGGTAGGACAGGCTGTCGAGGGATCCCTCGATCAACAGACGGATCTGCAGCGATACCAGCAGGACAGAGAACACGATGGCGCCCGCCTCCAACAGCATCACCGCTCGATCGGCGCCGCTCGATCGGAACATCCGCGCCGCCCAGAAGAACATCAGCGCCGGGATGCCATAGCCATAGAGGACCCAATTGAACGGCGGCGCGCCGACCAGGGCGTAATCGAGAACGTTGTAATTGAAGACCAGCCGGGCCAGGACCAGCCCGGCGACAAGGGCGGCAACGATTTCAATGCCCCGCTCGCGAACATGGCGGTGAATCCAGGCCAGGGCGGGAAGCTGCAGGGAAAAGGCCACCGTCAGCCAAGCGTCCCTCAGGGTCATGGTCAGGCCGAGAGAGAGGAAGGCCACTGTCGCCGCGCTATAGAACCCCAGGGCCAGGGACAGATCCCGCGTCTCGCGGTAGCGTGCCACCCGCGCGGCCGCGGCCAGGCAAAGAATCGCGAGCCCAAGGGCAACGGCCGCCCAACCGATATCGACCCCGAAATCCTTGATCCGCCAATAGGCGATGGCCAGCACCAGCACCGGCGTCGCCGCCGATACCGCCGCCCAAAGGGCCGGGCGCCGGGCGCCCCAAAGGGCGGCGAACCCGCCGACGCCGATCAGCCCGCCGAAGACCAGGCAGGCAATGGTGAAGTCGGTCAGTTCCGGGGGCACCAAAGGGGCCGCGGATTCGACGCCGACCTCACGGCCTTGGAATTGAAACATCGGCCGCGGCAAGGTGACGCGGTAAGGCAGCTCCCAAACCGCCAATACGGCGACCACCGCTCCGGCGCCGAGCGCGGCAAGGCCGTCGAACAGCGCGTCCCGCCGGCCGACCACGAAAAAGAGCGCCACCAACAAGCCCAGAAACAGCAGCGAGGTGGCCGAAAACGCGGCGGCGCGGACGATCAGGAACATGAGACAGGCGGCCGCGCCGCCGGCGATCCAACCGATCGCATCGGCAAACGATTGGCTCGACATCATCCGGAACCAGTCGCTGTCCAAAGCCGGGCGCGTCTGGCCATAGCCGAAGTGGAGGAACAGCGCCGCCAGGACCAGAACGTAACCCCCAAGGGGCAACGCGTCGGACACCTGCCAATGGACCGCCAGCCAGACCAAAGGCCAGAGGCTCGCGAAGGCCAGGGTTGCAAAAGCCAACCCCGTCCACAGCCGGTATCGGAGCACCATCAGGCAGGCGGCCTGCACGACCAGAAGATAGCTGAACAGCGACCAGGCCGACGGTTCGCTGACGGACACCAACGCCGGCGTGATGAAGGCGCCGATCAACCCCATCAGGGCGACGAACCACCCGTGCAGCAGCGACAGGCCCACCGCCGCCGCGGCAACGCCCACCAGCGCGCCAAAGGCGACAATCGGCGGGATCAGTGCGTAGAGGGTATGCGCCGCCAGGATGCTGGCAAATGCCGTGAAAACGCCGGATGCGGTCAGGGCCGGCGGCACGTAATTGGCCCGGACCGCGGCAATGGCGCGCTGGCCTGGCTTGCGCCGCAACACCTCGCCGCCGACGATGAGCGCCAGACCCAACAGGAATCCGAGGGTCACCCGCATCGCCGGGCCGAGGAGGCCCTGGTCCATCGCGTATTTGACCAGGAAGGTGCCGCCCAAGGCGATCGCCACGGCGCCGAGCCAAACCAGCCAGCGCGAGGCGAGTTTTTCCTCGAAACTCCGGAGCCGCTCCCGCGCCGACAGGGCCGGCGGGACCGCAGCGGCTGCGGCGCCGGCGATGTCAGGGATCTCCTCTCGAA
>JAHEKA010000306.1 GCA_024638585.1 Rhodospirillales bacterium | reverse complement strand
CAAGAAGCTGGAAGGCAAGGCGGTTCGGGTCCGGGGCTGGCTGCGCTTGCGCAACGGGCCGATGATCGAAGCCACCCACGCCGAACAGATCGAGGTGCTGCAACCATGAACCACTCCCTGCTTGGCCGCGCACAGAGCCGGAGGCGTGCGTTCCGGGCGCTTGGGCTCTCTGTCCTGTTGGGCCTGGGCCTGCTCGGCGCGCTGGGCGGCTGTTCCACCAACCCGGCCACCGGCGAGCGCATGGTGTCGTTCATTTCCTCGGAGGAAGAGAGCCGCATCGGCGCCCAGGAGCACCGCAAGATCGTCCCCGCCATGGGCGGCGCCATAAAGAATGCCGGGCTGCAGGCCTATGTGCAGTCGGTCGGCGCCCTGCTGGCCCGGACCTCGGAACTGCCCAACCTGCGCTTCACCTTTACGGTGCTGGATACCGACATGGTCAACGCCTTCGCCCTGCCCGGCGGCTACATCTACTTGACCCGGGGCCTCCTGGCGCTCGCCAATTCAGAGGCCGAGATCGCCGGCGTCCTGGCCCATGAGATCGGCCACGTTACCGCCCGGCACGCGGCCCAGCGCCACACCCGGTCGGTCTTCGCCGGCCTCGGTGCCGCCGCGCTCGGCATCCTGACCGGCAGCGGGGACCTCGCCCAGGCCGCGGCCGGGGGGCTCGGCGCGTACCTCAAGGGGTATTCCCGGGAGCAGGAGTTCGAGGCAGACAAGCTCGGAATCCGCTACCTCAAGCGCGCCGGCTTCGATCCCGGCGCCATGGCCCGATTCCTGTCGAGCCTCCGGGCGCATTCGCGCCTGTCCTCGCAGCTCGCCGGCCTGCCGCCGGGCAAGGTGGATGAAGCGGACTTTACCTCGACCCATCCCCGCACCCTGGACCGGGTGCGCCTCGCGGCACGGGAAGCCGGCAACAGAGCGCGGCCCAACCCCATCATCGGGCGGAAGGTGTATCTGGAAAAGATCCGCGGCCTGATCTACGGCGATTCGCCGGAACAGGGTTTCGTGCGGGGGCGCGATTTCCTGCACCCTGTCATGCGTTTCCGTTTCCGGGTACCTGCCGGCTTCACCATGATCAACCGGCCAAGCCAGGTCCTCGCCAAGGGGCCGGGAGATGCCATCATCCTGTTCAGCGCGGCCCGCCGGGCCGGCCAACGGCAGCCGCTCGATTACCTGGTGAATGTCTGGGCCCGCGGGGTGCGGCTGGCAGAACAGGAACGGCTTACCATCAATGGCTTGGCGGCGGCCCGGGCGATGGTGCGGGTGCGCACCCGGCGCGGATCGCTCATGCTCTCGACCGTGGCGATCCGCAAGGGATCGCAGATGTTCCAGTTCATGTTCCTGGAAGGCGACGAAAAAGCCCGTCCTGTCGCGGCCCTAACCAGGGAAACCGCGCAGACCTTCCAAGCGGTGTCAGCCCGCGAGGCGGCCCGGTGGCGGCCTTACCGTATCCGCATACGGCGTGTCGCGCCCGGTGACACGGTGCGCAGCCTGGCGCCGCTGATGGCGGTGGACCGGCTGAAGGCCGAACATTTCCGGGTGATCAACGGCCTCGCCCCCGGCGCGGAACCGAAGCCGGGCAGCACCGTCAAGATCATCATCGACGGACGCTTCGCATCGTAGCGAGCACCGCGCCAAGCGCCTCTTGCGCCCGGTCCTGGAGGCCCGGCGCATTGCTTTCCCGGGGGCCGGCGACGTTGAGGGTGCGGATCGCCGCCTCCCCGATCCATGCCGTGATCCTGGACGCCGCGGCCTCATCCCCCGTCCGGGAAAGGTCGATTTCCAGGCAGGCCCGGCCGAGCGACTGCGCGGCCTTCACCGTCGCCCGGGTCCCCGCGTCAAGCGCGCCAAGGGTCAACACCAAAACTCCATCGGCATCGGCCACGTTGCGCCGGGTGCGGACGAGGGGATCGGATTCAAGAGTTTCAACCAGCGGATAGCGCGCCGCGATGGGCCCGTCCTCGGCCCAACGGCCGGCCGGGCACCATCCCCCACAAGCGACGCCGGCGGCAATGGCGGCATCGAGGGCGCCTCGGTCGGCCCCGGTCTGGCCGCCGGCCAGCACCCGGAACTCCGCCACCGAGCCCCGATCGCGCTTCCCGTCTGCACCACGATCCGTCATACCCGTATCCTTCCGCCATTCGATATCGGCCGCAATCCGCCAAAGCCCATGAAAGAAGCCGGCATCCATCGGACACCGGCTTCGTGGTTCTTTCCGATCCCGGCACGGGGCTGGGGCCGAGGAAAGAGCTGGAGCGGGCCGATCAGGCGGCCGCTTCCAGGATATCTTCCAGCTTGAGGATCGCCGCGTCCCAGTCGATCTTGTCCACCGCGGCCACTTCCCGGGACAGGCGTTCAAGCGCCGCCTCGTAGATCTGGCGCTCGGAGTAGGATTGGTCAGGCTGGCCCGCGTTACGGTGCAGATCGCGGACAACCTCGGCAATGGCGACGGGGTCGCCGGAATTGATCTTGGCCTCGTATTCCTGGGCACGGCGGCTCCACATCGCACGGTTGACCCGGGACCGGCCCTTCAGGGTCTCGATCGCCACGTCGATCTGCTGGCGCGTGGACAGCTTGCGCAGGCCCGCCTCCTCGGCCTTCCCCACCGGGATGCGGAGCGTCATCTTTTCCTTGTCGAACCGCACCACGAAAAGGCGCAGCTGGTAACCGGCCACTTCCTGGTCTTCGATGGTGGAAATGCGCCCGACCCCGTGGGTGGGATAGACCACGTAATCGCCGCAGGCAAAATCGCCGAGCTTCTTGGGCGGCGGTGACCTGGGCGGGGCCGGCTTCTTGGCGGCCGCCACCTTCTTCGGCGGGGCTTTCTTTGGCGCGGGCGCCGACATTGCGGCTTTCGCCTTAGCCGGAGCGGCCTTCCTGGCCGCCGGCTTCTTGGCGGCCGCGGTCTTCTTTACCGGAGCCTTTTTCGCGGCCGGCGCCTTGCGCGGGGCGGCCTTCTTCGCCACGGCTTTCTTGACAGGGGTCTTCTTCACGGGCGCCTTCTTTCCCACCGATGACTTCTTGGCCTGAGTGGCCTTCTTCGCCGCCGCCGTCTTTTTCGGGGCCGGCTTCTTGGCGACGGTTTTCTTGGCAACGGTTTTCCTGGCCGCAGGCTTCCTTGCCGGTGCGGCCGCCTTTTTCGCCGGCGCCTTTTTCGCCGGCGCCTTCCGTGTGGCAGGCGCCTTCTTGGCCGCCGCCTTCCTGGTTGCCGGGGCCTTGGCCCGGGCCGTCACTCTGGCCTTGGCCGGGGTCTTTCTCGTCGTCTTGCTTGCGGTCTTAGTCCTTGCTGTCTTCGTCGCCATCATTAACCTTGCAATTAGTTCCCAGTCCTGGGCTGTTACCCGCAAACGGTCCCCGCCGCAGCGGTCTCCCGCGCCCGACTTCTCCACGCACAGGAAAAGCCGGCGCGCCCTCCGCGCCCGGCCGTCTTTTATTTCCCCTTGTCCACCGGGTATAGACGGGCGCATGGATCCGGCCCGCCCCGGTCCGCAGCACCCGGCTTTCGCCCGCAAAATCAGACGATTACCGGGTCAGCCACAGGTGGTTTATAACATGTTTTCGAGCGCTTTTCCAGCCCGGGCGAAGGGCGCCCTAACCTGAGCTATCGGTGCCGGGGTTGGGGCTGAAATGCTCCTCGAATTTGTCCTTCACCTCGGCCCAGTCGTCGGCATCGGTCGGCGGTTCCCCCTTGCGGGTGATGTTGGGCCATGTGTTGGCGTATTTCTGGTTAATTTCGACCCACTTCGAAAGGTCACCTTCGGTATCCGGCAGGATCGCCTCCACCGGACATTCGGGCTCGCACACGCCGCAATCGATGCATTCTTCGGGGTTGATCACCAGGAAGTTTTCTCCCTCGTAGAAGCAATCCACGGGGCAAACCTCGATGCAGTCCATATATTTGCATTTCACGCAGGGTTCGGTGACGACATAGGTCATGGTGATGTTCTTCCTTTCGAAGCCTATTCGGCGGAGGCGGCGAGACGAGCCAGCGCGCGCTTTCGTGCGACGCCGCGATCCCGGTCACTGACGTAAACCAATCCGCCGATCTGGCGCATCAACGCGGCTTCATGATCATGAAGCACGCCGTCCGCGTATACCACTTGCCAAAGCATTTCAACCATTTCGATCCGTTCCTC
>JAHEKA010000305.1 GCA_024638585.1 Rhodospirillales bacterium | reverse complement strand
GGATCCGGCACCGGATCGGGCGCGCGCCTCAGCCTGTGAGGTGGCTGTGCGAGGCAAGGTACTTCTCGGTCCGCAATTCGCCCGAGACCGCAGGCGGATATTTGGGTTTCTCGCCCGGTGCCAGGCAGGTGGGCAAGCATTCCACCGTGGTTTCATAGCGATGGTTATAGAACAGCACCATGGAATAGCGGTCCTGAGTGCCGGTGTTGTTGATCACCCGGTGCAGGCTGGAATGATACACGCCGTTGGTCCAGCGGGTGACGAGATCCCCGAGATTGACCACCAAGGCGCCGGGGATGGGATCGACCCGGATCCAGTTGCCCGACGCGGTCTCAACCTCGAGTCCGCCGATATGGTCTTGGGCGACGATGGTGATCCACCCGAAGTCATGGTGCGCGCCGGCACCGAGCTTGTTGGCATCCACGTTCCCGGGCATCGGCGGATAGCGCAACAGGCGCAACGCTGCCTTCTGGTTTTCGAACGTAGGATCGAAGAATCTAAACGGCATGCCGAGCGACAGCGCGATCAAACGCGATATGTGGAGGCCGAGCTCCTGGACCTTTCGATGATAGGCCTCAAGATTCTCCCGGAAGCCCGGCAAGTCCTTGGGCCAGAGGTTACGCAATTGGTCCGGCGATCCCGTCTCTGCCGGCCGGGTAACGTTGAAAGATTCCTTTAAGTCCGGGCCCGAATCCGGGTCTAGCACTTGGGACTCCAGGGGTTCGTATCCATTGCTGCCGGGCTGCTTGGCGAGCTGCATCTTCCAGGCATCGGGCTGATGAAAGAACCGCTTGGATTCCGCGAAGGCGGCTTCGATGATCCCGGCGTCGATGCCGTGATCAATCACGGAGAAAAATCCGGTATCGCGGCAGGCCCTGCGGACTTCCTCGGCGGCCGCCCGGCACGCCGCATCGTCGCCGGAAAGTGACGCGGAGAGATCGATGATGGGGATGTCTTCCGTGGCCGTCGGTGCGGCGTATACCACCATGTCTCGCTCTCCCTTGTCGGGCCGGGGGAATACCAGACGCGTCGATGGCCTTGATCTGGGCTAAAGCGCCGCGGATCCACTCGGCTGCCACCGCATTATGCCCGAAACGCGAAGGTTTCGCATTCAACGAGTCATCGGGGTTCTCGGTGATGGCGGGCTTCGGCAGGCTACATTGGTCGATGAGATGCGGGCGCGTGCCGGTAACCGGACGGTGGCCAAAGTCATCCACGATCTGTGGGAGAACGGGACTTTCCAGCGGGCCAGCGCCTGCGGAGTGATTATGTCCTCGCTTTCGACCGTCCTGGTCATTCTTTCGAACAGCGTCGGCCAACGCTAGAGCGTTCCGGATCGCGATCAAGCACGTGGGGAAAGTTTTCAAAAGTTTCTTGGGGGGAGAGCTTGGATGGTCCATATAATGGCCGCGCAATGATCTTCTGCCAGTGGTTCTCCTCCCCATGCGGCTAAGGGCCGTCCCTCCGACCATTGCCGCCTTCACGGTGGCAAGCCTGTTTCGGATGTTGCCGTTTAAGGCCGCTTCCGGTTTCGGCGGATGGATCGGCCGGACTTTCGGGCCGCTTTCCCGTCGCCACCGTATCGCCGAGGACAATCTGCACAAGGCTCTGCCGGAGATCGCGGACGAGGAGGCTGATCGCGTTCTGCGCGGCATGTGGGACAATTTCGGTCGGATGATGGCCGAATACCTGCATCTTGACACCTTCGACCGCCTCGTCGCGGACCATGACGATTTGATCACCTTCGAAGGTGTCGACCAGTTGCGGGCGGTGCTGCGGGATCATCGAAGGGTGATTTTCGTGGGCGGGCATTTCGGCAACTGGGAACTGGGGCCATTGATCAATCGGCTTCTAGACGTCGAATACGTCGTCGTCTATCACGCGATTCATGAGCCTTACATCGATCGCTTGATCAGCAAGTGCCGGAGCAAGATCAGCCGCCGGCTGGTCGACAACAAAAACGGCCGAAAGGCGATGGTGGCTGCGCTCAAGAAAGATGCCTCCCTGTGTCTTCTGGTCGACCAAAAGCCCCAATACGGCCCCTTGGTGCCGTTCTTCGGGCGCGGCGTGAAAACCACCACGGCGCCGGCCAAGCTCGCGCTGCGCTATGGCGCCCCCATCGTCCCTATTCGTGTCCAGCGCCGGGGCGGGGTTTCATTCAAGATTTCCGTGTTATCTCCGATCGACGTCTCGGAAATCGAGGACGACGATGCGGGTGTTGAAAAGGTCACCGCCTCGATCAACGGAGTCTTGGAGGAATGGGTGCGCGAAGACCCAGCCCAGTGGCATTGGGTTCATCGCCGCTGGCCCGACTCCATCAAATAGGCGGGGGCGCCGCTTCTAGTCCATGACCTGGCGCACGGCGGCCTCGATCTCCGCTGTGCCGGGGGTGACGGCGGCCTCCAGGGGTGGGCTGAACGCGACCGGCGCATCGGGCCGGTTGACCCGCACCGGCGGTGCTTTAAGTGCGATGCCGGCTTGTGCGACCAGGGCGATGATCTCACTGGCGATGGAGCACATGCCCCCCGCCTCATCTACCGCCACCAGGCGTCCCGTCCGCTCAACCGATGCCAGGATCGCCTGCTTGTCCAGCGGCACGACGGTGCGCGGATCCAGCACTTCGGCATCGATGCCGTCTTGGGCCAGATCGTCCGCCGCGGCCAGGGCGCGGACCACCATCAGCGAGGTGGCCACCACGGTCACATCCGTGCCCGCGCGTTTGACCTCGGCCTGGCCGAAGGGGATGGTGAAATCGCCGTCCGGCACGTCGCCCTCCAGGCCCATCAGTTTCGTGTGGTTGATGATCACCGTCGGGTTGGCGCTTTGGAACGCGGTGCGGATCAGCCCCTGAATGTCGGCGGGGGAGGCCGGCAGCACCACCTGCAGCCCCGGGCAGTTGGCGTACATCGATTGGGGACTGGTGCTGTGTTGCGGTCCGCCGCCGCCGCGCACGCCGGCGAACATGTGATAGATCACCGGCGCGGCGATCTGCCCACCGGACATGAAATGCGCGTTGCCGGCTTCGCTGACGATCTGGTTCATGGCTTCGAACGCGAAGGTCGAGGTACCGAAATTGACGAACGGCCTCAGCCCCGCCATGGCGGCGCCGGCCCCAACCGAGGCGATGACGCCTTCGGAGATGGGCGGTTGCATGACACGGTCGCCATAGGTCGTGAAGAACGCTTCCTGGGTTTCCGGGCTGCCGCGACCCTGGGCGAAACTGGGGCCGATGACCCGGGTCGTGGGATCGGACTCGAATGAATGGAGAATGCCGTCCAGCATTGCCTGGGCATAGCTTTTGTTAGGCATGGGCCGCACTCCTTTCGGCGAATACCAAGTCGCCGGCCGAGGCGGCGTCGGGGTAGGGGCTTTCCTCGGCATAGGTGCGGGCCGCGGCCATCTGGTCGGTGACCTGGGCGTCGAGGGCGGTGAGCTCCTCCTGGCTCAGGGCGCCATCGCCAAGCAGCGCCGCGGCAAAACGCAGCACCGGGTCGGCGTTGCGGATCCAATCGGCGTGTTCGCCGGCAACGGCCGAGGAATCCCAGGCGTGGCTGATGTCGGTGACGCCGGTGACGAAATCCGGCTTGACCTGATGGGAGCCGGGCCAGCGCTCGATCTGTGCTTCCAGGAACACCGGGCGGCCACCACGTACACGGCTGAGGACGTCTGCGGTTAATGCCGCCACCGCGTCCGCGTCCTGGCCGTCGACGGTTTCCACGTCGATGCCGAGCGCCCGGGGAATGTCGACCAGCCGGCGGGCGGCCAGGCGCGAGGTTTCGTGCGCGCCTTCTTTCTCGTTGTTCTCGCACACGAACAGAACTGGCAGGTGGTAACGAGAGGCGAAGTTAAGGGCCTCGTAGCTGATGCCTTCGTCCAGCACGCCGTCACCGAAGAAGGCGACGGACACGCTGTCGGTGTCGAGTTCCTTGAGGGCGTAACCGCCGCCGATGGATAGGCCGATAGAGCCGCCGACCATGGCCGAGGTTGATTGGAACCCCGCAGCGCGGTCGCACAGGTGCCAGGTGCCGCCACGGCCCTGGTTGAGGCCGCCGGCGCGGCCCATGATTTCGGCCAGCGCCTTCCCCGGATCCGCCCCGCGCGCGATCAAATGGCCGTGGTTGCGATGGGTGGTGTGGCTGAGATCCCCGGTC
>JAHEKA010000304.1 GCA_024638585.1 Rhodospirillales bacterium | reverse complement strand
CCGGCCACATGGACCGTCACGATCGCATGCCGCCCAGCATGCCCGCCATGCCAATACAGAGGCGCCGGGCAAAACCCGGGCCGCGCACCCCGGTGAGGAGGTCTCCCCGTTCCAACGCCCCAGCCCAGGCCAGCGCCTCGGCCCGGGCGGTCGCCGCGGCGACCCGGTGCCTGCGGGTGGGAAGAGATCCTTCAATTCCCGCCGATGCGTCGATCAGCCGCCTTGCCTCGCCCACCGCCCGAACGAATACCTGACGCAGTTCCGGGCTCTCATGGGCGCCCCCCAGGGCCGCCGTGTCGCATCCCGCCTCTCGGAACCAACGGTCCGGCAGATACACTCGGCCGAGCCAGCGATGGTGGGTCGGCGCATGCTCGACCAGGAACAGGACCTCAGCCCCGATGGCGAAGCTTTCCGCCTGGCCGATGCCGGACTCCCCGCCGCCTGCGAAGCGATAGGCCATCCGACCCAGGGGTGCCGCCCAATAACGGCACCAGGCCAGCAGGTCGGACCAATCGGGGTAGGACGCCTTGCTGATGTCGAGCCCCGCCGCTTGCAACATCTGCCACGGGTCCTGGAAGTCGAGGCCGCGGCTTTCAAGCAAATGTCGCAAGGTGTGGGCGGCCCGCAAGCCGTCATCTATGCCACCTGCCGTGCTGTCCCCGCGGATAGCGGCGGCCAGAGCCTGGAGACGCTCCTGCTTACGCTCAGGCTCCAGGGCGGGATGGTCGGCGATGGTGCGCAATTCTCCAGCGTAGTCGGCAAGGATACGGACGTTGTCGGCAAGCTCCGGAGGCAGGCGGCCGGTTGCCACCGGGAACAGCACCCGCGCCGCGCCACCGGCGCCGGGGCGCTGGACAGACGGCGAGGGGGCGCTCACGTTTGCGGCCTTGGTGTGGTCATGGATGGCAGTATATTCGCGGACCATGACGGATCACAGCGATCAGAACGCCTGCGCCGATCTTGTCCGCGCCCATGACCGGGACCGTTGGCTGACCGCATCGGTGGCCCCCACCGGACGGCGCCCCGCGCTTTTGGCGCTCTATGCGTTCAATGTCGAGGTTTCGCGCATCCCGGAAATCGCTCGCGAACCGATGGCCGGCCTGATCCGACATCAGTGGTGGCGGGAGTCCCTGGAGCTTGCGATGGAGGGGGAGCGGGTGCGCAATCATCCGGTGGTCCGCGCGATGGGCGGCCTCCTGAATTCGGGCGATCTCCGCGTGGAGGATGTCACGGATTTTCTCGACGCGAGGGCAATCGACCTAGAGGGCGGCCAACCGGAGGATGTCGAGGCCTTTGAAACATTTTGCCGGGGCACCGGGGGTGCGCTGTGCGGCATGGCGGCCCGCATCCTGGGTTGCGGGGATGCCCAGACGCTTGCGGTGGCGGAGACCATCGGGACCGCCCATGGGATGATCGGGCGGCTGTTGAACGTCCCCTTCTGGGCCGCCCGGGGGCGTACCATCCTGCCGCGCGGCGAGGCGGACGCCCCGCGCCCCATCGCCGCACGGGCAAAGGCCCTGCTGGCCGGGGCCCGGGAAAGGCGGGGGGAGGTTTCCAGGGTGGCCTTGCCGGCGCTGCTGATCGGGCGGATCGCCGAGCTGCGCCTGCGCCGTCTGGAAGCCTGCGGCTTCGATCCCGCGTCGCCAAAGGCCCAGCCGCAGCCCTATGCGCGCCCCCTCGCCGTCGTGAAAGGGGCCGTGACGGGCCGGTACTGACCTAATCGGGAAGTGTGACCGCGCCGTCCTCATCCAAGGGGAATCCCGGGTTCCACGCGACCTCCCACAGGAAGCCGTCGAGATCGGCGAAGTATCCCGAATACCCGCCCCAGAACGCCTCCTCGGCCGGCTTGATGACGGTGGCCCCGGCCACTTCGGCCTCGGCCAGGGTGGCGTCCACCTCTTCGCGGGTGCGCAGATTGTGGGCCAGGGCGAAACCACGAAAACCGCTGCCGTCCGGAGACACCCCCGCATCCTTGGCAAGTTCGGCCCGGGGATAAAGGCCAAAGGCGACGGAGCCTGTCTGATAGAAGGCAATACCGGGGGCGTCCTTGACCGAGCGCTGCCAGCCCAGCGCGTCGTAGAACGCAATCGCGCGATCAAGATCGGCAACGCCCAAGGTCACCAGGGTCAGGCGCTGTTCCATGCTTGGTCTCCCTTAATCTTTTATTCCGCCGCCTCCGGCACGCCGGCGCCCTTCAGCCAGGCGTTGAAATCGCCGATGGCGCGCCGGCAATAGGCGGCCCGCCGGTCCCGGCCTTTCAAGGGCCGGCCCTTGGCGTTGCGATCGGTCGGTTCGGGGAACAGGCCAAAATTGGCATTCATCGGCTGGAAGGTCCGGGTCCCGGCATCGCGGCCCGGGATGTGCCCGCCCGTGATGTGATTGAGCAGCGCCCCGTGGGCCGTGGTGAGGGGCGGCGGCGGAGACTTGGCAGACAATGCCTCGGCGGCGGCGAACCGTCCCGCAAGCAGCCCCATGGCCGCAGATTCCACGTAGCCTTCGACCCCGGTGATCTGGCCTGCGAAGCGCAGACGGGGTTCGGCCACGAGCCGCATCTCGCCATCCAGCAGCCGAGGCGAATTGAGGAAGGTGTTGCGGTGAATCCCGCCGAGCCGCGCAAAGCGCGCGTTTGCGAGCCCCGGAATGGTGCGCAGGATGCGGGTCTGTTCGCCGTGCTTCATCTTGGTCTGGAAACCGACCATGTTGTAGAGAGTCCCCAACGCATTGTCCTGGCGCAGCTGGACCACGGCGAAAGCGCGGCCACCGGTGCGCGGATCGGTCAGGCCGACCGGCTTCATCGGCCCGAAAGCAAGCGTCTTGCGGCCGCGCGCCGCCATCACCTCGATCGGCAGGCAGCCCTCGAAATAGGGCGTGTCAACTTCCCAATCCTTGAATTCGGTGGTCTCCGCCGACAGCAGGGCATCGACGAAAGCCTCGTACTGCGCCTCGTTCATCGGACAGTTGACATAGGCGGCGCTGTCGCCCGCCGGGCCTTCCTTGTCGTAGCGCGACTGCATCCAGGCGATGTCAAAATCGATCGAGTCCTTATAGACGATGGGCGCGATGGCGTCGAAGAAGGCGAGGCTCTCTTCGCCGGTCAGCGCGCCGACGGCCTCGGCCAGGGCAGGGGAGGTCAGGGGTCCCGTCGCGACAATCACCTGGCGCCAATCCTCCGGCGGCAGGCCGGCAACCTCTTCATGCACGACCTCGATCAAGGGCTCGGCAGAGATCGCTTCGGTGACGGCGGCGGCGAAACGCTCGCGATCGACGGCCAGCGCCCCGCCGGCCGGCACGGCGGTGGCATCGGCCGAAGCCATGATCAGCGACCCGGCGGCGCGCATCTCCGCATGAAGCAAGCCGACGGCGCTGGCCTCCGCGTCGTCGGAACGCAGCGAGTTGGAGCACACCAGTTCGGCAAGCGCCCCGGTCTGATGCGCCTCGGTGCCGCGTCCGGGCCGCATTTCGTGCAGCACCACGGGCACGCCGGCCCGGGCCGCGGCCCAGGCGGCCTCGCACCCAGCCAAACCGCCACCGATGACGTGAATGGGAACTTGGGTCAACCGATCACCTCTGGTGTCTGCGGCGCAATGCATCGCGCATTTGCCGATTGAGTGCCGGAACACCGCCCATCCATTTTTCAAACGGCGCCTTCGCTCCGAAGCCGAATCCCCGTGAACCAACGTCGATCTGCTTGTCCTTCAAAATGATATAGCGCCACAAGACCGAGGGATGGGCGAAATGGGCCTCCTTCGTGAAGGCGTAGGTGGCGCATTGGGAGGCGACTTCGACAACCGTCACCTCCCTATGTTCAACGATGACCCGACCAGGCAGACCTGTCGCGTATTTCCAGATATTCTCGAAGGAAAGATTGAATTCCGATAAGCCGGGTGGGAAATCCAACTTCTGCTTTGGACATTCGCCATCGGCCGCGCCAGCCGGCGCCATCGACGCGATCACAGCCAAACCGCAGAAAATCAGGCATCCCATAAACCGGATCATGCGCATCTTTAAGTGTGGCCCTTCTTCTCGGAAACCAGCCCAAACCCCTTAAGCGCTTTTCTTGCGGCGGCGCTTGCGCGCGCCGAGCACCGCTTGCAGGTACTGGCCGGTGTAGCTTTCCGCGACCTCGGCGACATCATCGGGGGTGCCGGTGGCGACCACACGGCCGCCTTC
>JAHEKA010000303.1:2423-4171 GCA_024638585.1 Rhodospirillales bacterium | reverse complement strand
CCACCCAGGCCTTCATGGTCAGCGCCTGTTCCGGATTGTGGGCCCGAACGATGGGAAGATCGGCGGGAATATCGGGATCTGCCAGGAACCGGTCGGCCCCCGCGGCAATGAGGGCGACGAATTTGAGGTTGGGAAAGGTCGCGGCCTCGCCTTTGGGAATGCGGGTGGTGAACAGCACGTCGACCTCCGCCCGGTCGCCGCAATCGGGCCACACCCGGACCTCGAGCTCCGGCATCTTGGCAGCGAAGGCCTCGATCCAGTTTTCCGCGGCCAGACGGCCCGATTTGAGCGCAAGGATCACCGCCCGCCCGTCAATCGAAACCGTAGAGGCGGGCCGGATTGTCCACCAGCACGGCGCGGCGCGCGGCTTCGTCGGGCGCGAATTGGGCCAAGAGGTCGAGAAGATCGCCCTCATTGGGGGTGCGGCCCGGCGCGAAGGTGTTGCCGTGCGGCCAGTCGGAGCCCCAGATGACGCGATCGGGCGCGGCGTCGATCACCGCGCGGGCAAAGGGGATCACATCCTCGAATGGCAGACCGTCCTCCACCCGCGCCTGGGGCCGCGTGCTGATCTTGTCGACGCAGCAGATCTTGGTCCAGAACCGCGCGTCATCGAGAAGGTCCAGCAGCAACTGGAACGCCGGCTGATCCAGGCCCGCGCCCGGGTCGATCCGCGCCATGTGATCGATCACGGTGGGCACCGGCAGGGCGCGAATGAAATCCTCATGCGCCAGAAGGAATTGCGGCTCGATATGCAGCACCAGCGACCAGCCAAGGGGTTCGATCCGCCCAAGCTGGCTTTCGATGGCCGCCGTGCTTCCGGCCCGGTCCGACATCAGGGAAAAACGCGCAGCCCGCGCGCCGGCGGCTTTCATCTCGGCGAGCCGATCATCGGCGATTGAGGAATCGATGCAGACGACGCCGCACATGCGCCCCTCCGACCGGGCCACGGCGTCGAGGATGGCGGCATTGTCGAACCCATGGGCCGTCGGCTGCACGGCAACGGCCCGTGTTAGCCCGGTGATCTTCTGCACATTCCAGTAATGCTCGACCGGCGCCGCGGGCGGCTCATAGCGCCGCGTGGCCGCGAAGGGGAAGCGGTCGGGCGGCCCGAAGACATGAAAATGGGTATCGCAGGCGCCCGCGGGCAGCGTCCAATGCGGGGCGCGCGTGTTGGGATCGGGCGGCAGCGCGACCGGGAGTGCCGCGGAATGCGGCTGAGGCGCGGCCATGGCCGGGCGCCCCCGCCCTTACACGTCGGTCCTGGGCGGCATGGCAAAGAACGTCTTGATCACATGCCAGAAGCGCCGGCGGTTGAGCCCCAGTGCCGCCGCGTGGGACTGGCCGTCCATCTGGGTGAACTGCTTGTCCTTGTTGGGCAGCCGCTCCCAAAATTCCATGACGTCCTCGTCGGTGGCGATGCCGTCATGCTCGGACCGCACCAAGAGCGTCGGGCATTTCACGTCTTCGGGCTCCACCAACGGCAGGTGCGCGCACATGTCGATATAGGTGCCGGTCGGCACATGGGTGCAGAGCGCCGCTTCCGAATCGGCCAGCGCCACCGCCACCTCGTCCTCCGCCGTGCCCGGCTTGTCGCGATTGAAGATGGAAGCGAAAAAGGCATGATCCACCGGCCGCGCATTCGACGAGCGCCATTCATCGAGCCGTTCCGCCCGCTTGGCCAGGGTCGGCGAGCCCTTGCCGGTATAGACCATGGCGGCCAGCGCCAGGCGGTCGACATTCTCTGGGCA
>JAHEKA010000303.1:0-2323 GCA_024638585.1 Rhodospirillales bacterium | reverse complement strand
TCGCCGCGCAGGATCAGCACCGGACAGGTGACATCCAGCGGGTCCACCACCGGCAAATGGGCGCACATATCGAGATACGTGCCGGTGGGCACATCGGAACAGAGTTGCAATTCCGCGTCCGCCAAAGCATCTGGCACCGCGTCTTCCGAGGTGCCGGGAAGGTCGCGGGTGAAGATCGAGCGATAGAAGGCGCGGTCGACAGGGCGCATATTGGAGGCCCGCCATTGGTCGAGCCTTTTCGCGCGTTCGATCAGCGTTGGCGCCCCCTCCCCGGTCCAGACAAAAGCATCCAGCACCGCGCGCCGGACGTTTTCCGGCCGGGCGGCGGCAAAACAGGCGAGGCGAAGCGCGCCCGACGACTGGCCGTAGAAGAAGTGACTGGTCTGTCCGGTCTCTTTTTCCACCACCTCCATGCCGGCGATCAGATCGTTCACCCCTTCGGAGATAGGCGCGTTGCCACCGGTCCGCCCGGAGCGGCCGTAGCCTTCGTGATCCAACGTCCAGACGTCGTAGCCCAGGCGCGCGAACGCATCCATCAGGGAATAATCTTCGCACCCCGGTACCGTCAGGTCGAAGCCCGACGGACCCGAAAACGACGACCCATGCACCAGGAACAGGACCGGCCGGGGATTGCCGGCATCGGGCGGCCCTTCATGCTTGCGGAACATGTAAAGGGGCACTTCACCCTTCTGCGCTGTGTACTCGGCACTCCAGATTTCGCTCATATGGTCTCTGGTCCCTCAATGATTTCCAGCCACGGCCCTGTCTGCGGGCGCGGGCGAAACACACGGCCTGTTCGTCCCATTTTCGGATGTTTCGAGGCTCTCCCGACACAGGTTTTTCTGGTACTCTTGGGCCTAAGAATACCAGATGAGACCCCGAATGCCAGAGGCGGAACGGGGCGCGAACCGCCAACCTGACGGGGAGAGGCATGAAGACAACTGAACTGGGCGCAAGCGGTATCGAAGTGTCCCGCATCGGACTGGGCTGCATGGGCATGACGCCGATCTACAGCCCACCGAGCGAAGAGGAATCCATCGCCACACTGCACCGGGCGATCGAGCTCGGAATCAATTTCCTCGACACCTCCGACGCTTATGCCAACGGCAAGAACGAAGAGCTTTTGGGCCGCGGACTCAAGGGCAAGCGGGATCAGGTGGTGCTCACCACCAAGTTCGGCAATATCCGCGCACCGGACGGCAGCCGCGGCGCCAACGGCAAGCCGGAATACGTGATCGAGGCGGCCGAGGCCTGCCTCAAGCGGCTGGAGACCGACGTGATCGACGTGTTCTACGTCCATCGCATCGATCCCGACACGCCGATCGAGGACACCGTCGGCGCCATGGCCAAATTGATAGCGGACGGCAAGGTCCGCGCGCTCGGCCTTTCGGAAGCCGGCGTGGAGACCATCCGCCGGGCCCATGCGACCCATCCGATCGCCGCCCTGCAGACCGAATATTCACTGTGGTCGCGCTTCGCCGAAGAGGAAATCCTGCCGGCCTGCCGCGAGCTCGGCATCTCTTACGTCGCCTACGGCCCCCTGGGGCGTGGCTTCCTCAGCGCCTCCATCGCCTCGCTGGATGACCTGGACGAGAACGACCGGCGCCGGGACATGCCGCGCTACAGCCAAGAAAACTTCGCCCACAACTACGCCTTGCTGGAAACCCTCAAGGCCGTGGCCGCGGACAAGGGCGCGACACCGGCCCAGATCGCCCTGGCCTGGCTGATGGCTCAGGACGGCGTGATCCCGATCCCCGGATCGCATCGGATCAGGCATGTCGAGGAGAACGCCGCCGCCGTGGACATCGAACTGTCCGCCGATGAAGTCACGCGGCTCGCGGAGTCCATGCCCGAGGGCGCGGCCCAGGGGACGCGCTATCCCCAAGGACAACTCGCGGCACTTGGAATCTGATCCTCGGCACCAACCCCTCCCTTTTACCAACCGATCCTCCAAGAACCGGGCTCCAAGTGGCCCGGTTCCTTGGTTTTGGCCCCCCCCGGGCCGATGGCCGGGGGGAACATCGGGCTTTGCCAAACGCAGTCTTCAAAGAATCTCTTTACATTTTCTTTATTTTTATGGTATTAGATTTTCATATATTGAAATTAAAGTCCACATAAATGAATAAATGCTTAAATTGCTCAACAGACCTGGAGGTCACGCGAACCCGCTGCGGCGGCTGTGGATTGAGCTACGAAGGGTCTTTCGCGCTGCCCCGCCTGGCGCGGCTGGACACCGCCAATTATCAGCTTGCTGAACGGATCATCCTTGCCGCCGGAAACCTCAAGCAGGTGGCTGAAGCCTTGGAAGTGAGCTACCCGACCC
>JAHEKA010000302.1 GCA_024638585.1 Rhodospirillales bacterium | reverse complement strand
GGAAACCGGCGCGGCCGCGCAAGCGGGTCATCATGATCGACCCGGGTCACGGGGGCATCGACCCGGGAGCCACCGGTCGGGTCGGGAAGAGTGTGGAAAAGCATATTACCCTTGCCATGGCGAAACGCGTGAAGCAGGAACTGCTCAAGACCGGCCGATACAAGGTCGTCCTGACCCGGGACCGCGACGTTTTCGTTCGCCTGCGCAGTCGTATCGCCCGGGCGCGGGCGGCGGGGGCGGACCTGTTCCTTTCGCTGCACGCGGATTCGCTCGACGACCGGCGGGTTCGGGGAGCCTCGGTCTATACGTTGTCTGAGAAAGCTTCGGATAAGGAGGCGGAGGCGCTGGCTGCCAAGGCCAACAAGGCCGACCTGATCGCGGGCGTCGATCTCAGCCATAACAGCAAGCAGGTCACCGACATCCTCATCGACCTTGCCCAGCGGGAGACCATGAACCATTCGGTGCGATTCGCCCGGATTCTGGTCAAGGAGATGCGGAAATCGACTCGCTTTTTACGTAAATCCCACCGCTTCGCGGGATTCGCCGTCCTGAAGGCCCCCGATATTCCCTCGGTGCTGATAGAGATGGGCTACCTCTCCAACAGCCTGGACGAGGCGCAATTGAACCGACCGCGCTACCGGGCCCGTCTGGCCAGGGCCATCACCCTGGCCGTGGAGCGATATTTCAACGCTCTCAAGGAAACCGCCGGGCGCTGATGCCGTTTGTTTGTCATAGTTGAGGGTTATTTAACGGGAAACGGTTTTTCCTAGGCTTGCTCCGGGGTATAGAGTGTGACCCCCCAGGCCGGGGACCGCCCCCTTGGGCAGGCCGGTTCCGCAGTTGAAGGTATCGATCGAAGTGCTGCGCTGGATCACCATCATCATCGTGACACTCGTGTTTCTGGGGCTTGTTGGCACCGGCGCGGTGCTGGCGGGACTCTGGCATTTTGGGCGCGGGCTCCCGGAATATCAGCAGCTTGCCGACTACCGCCCGCCGGTGATGACGCGGGTCCATGCCGGGGACGGCAGCCTGATCACGGAATACGCCACCGAAAAACGTGCCTTCGTGCCCATTCGGGCGATCCCGAAGCTGGTGATCAAGGCGTTCCTCGCGGCCGAGGACAAGAACTTCTATTCCCATCCGGGGGTCGATCCGCTCGGCGTGCTGCGTGCCGTGGTGACCAACCTGAAGCGGCTCGGCGGCGACAGGCGGCCGGTGGGGGCCTCGACCATCACCCAACAGGTGGCGAAGAATTTTCTGCTGACAAACGAGGTTTCCTACGAACGCAAGATCAAGGAAGCGATCCTGGCGCTCCGCATCGAGCGCGCGTTCCCCAAGGACCGCATCCTCGAGCTTTACCTCAATGAAATTTACCTGGGATTCGGCGCCTATGGCGCGGCGGCGGCAGCGCTCAACTACTTCAACAAATCGATGGATGAGCTGACCGTGGGTGAGGCGGCGTTCCTGGCCGCCCTGCCCAAGGCGCCCAACAATTACCACCCGATCCGCAAGCCCAAGGCCGCCAAGGTCCGGCGGGATTGGGTGATCTCGCGGATGCTGGAGGAATCATTCATCACCAAGGCCCAGGCGGAGGCCGCCATGGCCGAGCCCCTGGTGGTGCACGAGCGCGAAAACGCGCTGTTGACCCATGCGGAATATTTCGCCGAGGAAGTGCGGCGTGAGTTGCTGGAACGCTACGGCGATAAGGAGCTTTACCGGGGTGGGCTGTCCGTGCGCACGACGCTTGACCCCAAGCTGCAGCGCATCGCCGACCGGGTGCTGCGGGCGGGCCTGATCGCCTATGACCGTCGCCACGGCTGGCGCGGCCCGATTGCCCGGCTTTCCGGCTTCAAAAAGAAAGGCGCCGCGTCGGAGGATTGGGCGGAGAAACTGGCCAAGGTGGAGGCCCCGCCGGAGCTGGGGCCCTGGCGCCTCGCGGTGGTGTTCAAGGCCAATAAGGACGAAGCCGCCATCGGCCTGGCGGATGGCAGGCAGGGCACCATCCCGCTGGCCGAGATGCGCTGGGCCCGGCCCTGGGTGGAAGGGCAGAAGCTCGGCGTGTGGCACGGCCGTGCCGACAAGGTGCTTCACCCCGGCGACGTGGTGGCCGTGGAGCCGGTCAAGGAACGCAAGGTTAGCCAGGCCAAGGGCAAACCGCCCAAGACCATCACCTATCCCGAAGGGACTTTCTCCCTGCGCCAGATCCCCGACATCAACGGCGCCGTGGTCGCGCTCGATCCTCACACCGGCCGGGTCCTGGCCATGGCGGGTGGCATCGCCTATTCGAAATCCCAGTTCAATCGGGCGACCCAGGCCGAGCGCCAGCCGGGATCCGCGTTCAAGCCTTTCGTCTATCTTGCCGCCCTCGATGAGGGGTTCACGCCGTCTTCCCTGATCCTCGATGCCCCCTTCGTGGTCGACCAGGGGCCGGGGCTGGGGTTGTGGAAGCCGCACAACTACGGGCGCAAGTTCTATGGTCCCTCGACCATGCGGCTCGGCCTTGAAAAGTCCCGCAATCTGATGACGGTGCGCCTGGCCCAGACCATCGGCATGGATAAGGTTGCGGCGACGGCGCGGCGTTTCGGCATTCATCAGAATATCTCGGAAAACCTGTCCCAGAACTTGGCCCTGGCATTGGGGGCGGGCGAGACCACGCTGCTGCGCCTGGTCACCGGCTACGCCATGCTGGTCAACGGCGGCAAGAAGATCTCCCCCAGCCTGATCGACCGGATCCAGGACCGTAATGGGCGTACCATCCTGCGCCACGACAAGCGCCCCTGCGAAGGGTGCGAGGTCGAAGACATCGCCACCGCGGTGCCGCCGGTGATTCCCGACACGCGGGCGCAGGTCGCCGATCCGCTGGGCGCGTATCAGATTGTCTCCATGCTGCACGGCGTGGTCCGCCGCGGGACCGGCGTGCGGGTCCGTTCCGTGGGCAAACCGCTTGCCGGCAAGACCGGGACCACCAACAACAGCGTCGATACCTGGTTCATCGGCTTCTCGCCGGACCTCGCATTGGGCGTGTTCGTCGGCTTCGACAAACCCAAGCCGCTCGGCAACCGGGAAACCGGCTCGTCGGTGGCTGCGCCCATTTTCCGCGACTTCATGGCCGCGGCGTTGAAGGACAAGCCGGCGACACCGTTCCGGATCCCGCCAGGCATCCGGCTGGTTCGTGTCAATGCCACGACCGGCCGCCTGGCCCGGCCCGGTGACAGTCGCGTTATCCTCGAAGCCTTCAAGCCCGGAACCCAACCGACCGGCACCGGCAGTGTCGTGCGCGGCATCGGCGTTTCCCGGGGCGGTGAGGCTGCGGCCACGCCGCGCGGGTTGTATTGAGCCACCGTTCCGTGATGTTATGCCCGCCGTTTCCCATGCGGCGCGGGTAGGAACAAATGAAGGCCGAGATCGAAGCCATCGTCAACGAAACCAAGCAGTCCTTTGAACTGCTGAGGAGGTATCTTTGACTGGGACAATGCGGTCAAAGCCCTCGATGAGCTGAACGTCAGGGCCGAAGACCCGGAGCTGTGGTCGAATCAGGCCGAGGCCCAGCGTGTGATGCGCGAACGCACCCGGCTCGAGACCCAACTGGGCGCGTTTTCCGATCTGGAAAGCGAATTCAACGACAATCTGGAATTGCTGGAGCTGGCCGAGGCGGAAAGCGATGAGGCGATCGCGAAGGAGGCCGAGGCGGCGCTGGAAGCGGTGCGCAAGCGGGCCGCCAAGCTCGAGATCGAAAGCCTGCTGTCCGGCGAGGCCGACCCCAACGATTGTTTTCTCGAAGTTCATGCCGGGGCGGGCGGCACAGAATCCCAGGACTGGGCGGAAATGCTCGCGCGCATGTATGTCCGCTGGGCCGAGGCCCATGGCTACAAGGTCCAGTGGATCGAAGAAAGCCCCGGCGAAGAGGCCGGGCTGAAATCGGCGACCATGCGGATTGCGGGCCTTAACGCCTATGGCTGGCTCAAGACCGAGAGCGGCGTCCACCGCTTGGTGCGAATCTCTCCCTACGATTCAGCGTCCCGGCGCCACACTTCGTTCGCAAGCGTCGGCGTCTATCCCGTGATCGACGAGACCATCGAGGTCGAGATCCTGGACAAGGACCTGCGGGTCGATACCTACCGGGCGTCCGGTGCCGGCGGCCAGCATGTCAACAAGACCGATTCGGCGGTCCGGCT
>JAHEKA010000301.1 GCA_024638585.1 Rhodospirillales bacterium | reverse complement strand
GCGGCGGCGATCCGCTGCTCTATCAGCACTTGTTCTGGTTTTTCGGCCATCCCGAGGTCTACGTCCTGATCTTGCCGGCTTTCGGCATCATCAGCCAGGTGGTCTCCACCTTCTCCCGCAAGCCGGTGTTCGGTTATCTCGGCATGGCTTATGCCATGGTGGCGATTGGCTTCGTCGGCTTCATCGTCTGGGCCCATCACATGTACACCTCTGGCCTGGACGTCGATACCCGCGCCTATTTCGTGGCCGGGACCATGGTCATTGCGGTGCCTACGGGGGTGAAGATTTTCAGCTGGATCGCCACCATGTGGGGCGGCTCGATCCAGTTTCGTGCGCCCATGGTGTTCGCGCTGGGCATGATCTTCCTGTTCACCATGGGCGGAGTGACCGGTGTGGTGCTGGCCAATGCCGGTGCCGACATCGCCATGCATGACACCTATTACGTGGTGGGGCATTTCCATTACACCATGTCCATGGGGGCCCTGTTCGGCATGTTCACCGGGTTCTATTACTGGTCGCCGAAAATGATCGGGCGGATGTATTCCGAAACATTGGCCAAGATCCATTTCTGGCTGCTGTTCATCGGCGTCAACCTGACATTCTTCCCGATGCACTTCCTAGGGCTTGCCGGCATGCCACGGCGCATTCCCGATTACCCGGATGCGTATGCCGGGTGGAACATGATCGCGACCCTGGGGTCTTACGTTTCCGGGATCAGCACGCTGGTATTCCTGGTGCTGCTCTACAAGATGTTCAAGGCGCCCAAGGACGTCCCGGCCAATCCCTGGGGCGCGGGGGCGACCACCTTGGAATGGACAGTGCCATCGCCCGCGCCCTTCCACACACATGAAACCCTGCCAAGGTTCTAGGGCAGGAAAGGGCAATGTCTGTGACAAACACGACCGTCTCCCAAGAGAGCACCGCCGCGGTTGCGGCCGATGAACTGCCCCTGGTCGAGGATTTCATCGCCCTGCTGAAGCCCAGGGTCATGTCGCTGGTGGTGTTCACCGGTCTCGCCGGGCTGGTGTTGGCGCCCGGCAGTCTGCATCCCGTTCTGGCCTGCGTCGCGCTGCTGTGCATCGCCGTGGGCGCCGGTGCGTCGGGTGCCATCAACATGTGGTACGACCGTGATATCGACGCCGGCATGACGCGAACCCAGAATCGTCCGATTCCGGCCGGCCGCATGGAGCCGGGAACGGCGCTCGGGTTCGGGGTGACCCTGGCCGTCGGGTCGGTGGCGGTGATGGGCCTTGCGGTCAACTGGGCGGCGGCGGCGCTCTTGGCACTGACCATCGGGTTCTACGTCTTCGTCTACACCATGTGGCTCAAGCGCCGCACGCCTCAGAACATCGTTATCGGCGGCGCCGCCGGCGCCTTTCCGCCGATGATCGGCTGGGCGGCGGTGACCGGCGATGTGAGCGTCATGCCGGGTCTGCTGTTCGCGATCATCTTTCTCTGGACGCCGCCTCATTTCTGGGCCCTGTCGTTGTACAAGGCCGATGAATATGCCGCTGTCAACGTGCCCATGCTGCCGGTGGTGGCGGGCCGGGACGCGACCCGGCGTCAGATCGTTCTCTATTCCCTGATCCTTGTGCCCCTGACCGTCGTTCCCTGGCCGCTCGGCTATGCCGGGCCGGTTTACGGCGTGGCTGCGGTGGCGCTGGGGGCTGGGTTCCTCTACGGGGCCTTTCGGGTTTGGCGGGAGCAGAGCGACCGTGCCGCCAAGGGCCTTTTCGCCTATTCGATCCTGTATCTGTTCCTGCTGTTCGCGCTGCTGATGATCGATGCGCTGACCGCGGGCTTGTGGGGCGCCACGTAATGGCGGAGCCAGGCAAGACCAAGGGCGGGGACCGCGACGACCGCGTGCGCCGGCTACGCCAGCGCAATCTCGCCATGCTGGCGGTCCTCGGTGGCCTTGCGGTGCTGTTTTACGTCATCACCATCGTCAAGATGGGCGGAGGCAACTGATGGCCGGAACCAGGCGTGCCAACCGGGCGGTTGCACTTTCCGCGGCCGTGGTCGCCGTCCTAATGGTGGGCGCCAGCTTCGCTGCCGTACCGCTCTACCGGATCTTCTGCCAGGTGACCGGGTTCGCCGGGACGACACAGGTGGCCGACCGTTCCACCGCCGAGGCCGTGAAGCCGGGAAGCCGTGTCATCACGGTATCGCTGATCGGCAATGTGAACTCGAAACTGCCGTGGTCTTTCGCTCCCGTGAGTCCCAAGGTCACCCTGCGCGTCGGCCAAAACGCCCTGGTTTTTTACAGGGCCACCAATGAAAGCAGTGAGCCGGTCACCGGTGTCGCCACTTTCAACGTGACGCCGCACAAGGCCGGACCCTATTTCGCCAAGGTCGCGTGTTTCTGCTTCACCGAACAGACGCTCAAGCCCGGTGAGAGCGTCGACATGCCGGTGACCTTTTATATCGATCCGGAAATTGCGAAGGACCGCAACCTCGATGAGGTTACCGACATCGCCTTGTCGTATACGTTTTTTCCCGCGCCCGGAAAGGGCGGCGGCGATGACTTCGTGCGCGCGGCCGGGGGCGGCGCGGACGCTACCAATTGATCCCAGCGGCGGAGGCTGAAATCCAGGGGTAATACCAATGTCGGATACGCATTCGGAACAAAACCATCCCTATCATATGGTCAAGCCAAGCCCGTGGCCGGTGCTGGGGGCGGGCGCGTCATTGATCCTTGCCGTCGGCGCGATTCTCTTCATGCACGGGAGTGGGCCCTGGGTCTTCTTCGTAGGGTTGGCATGCATCCTGTTGATCGCCGCGTTGTGGTGGCGCGATGTCGTCCGCGAGGCTCAAGACGGCCATTCCCACAATGCCATCGTCCGCATCGGCCTGCGCTACGGCATGTCGTTGTTCATTTTCACCGAGGTGATGTTCTTCTTTGGCTTTTTTTGGGCCTTTTTCAATGCCAGCCTGTTCCCGGCAGGCGGCGTGTGGCCGCCCAAGGGAATCCAAACCTTCAACGCCTGGGACTTGCCGTTTCTCAACACCCTGATCCTGTTGGCCTCGGGCGCGACCCTCACTTGGGCCCATCACGGCTTGATCAACGATTACCGGCGCGACCTGGTACGCGGCCTGTTGGCGACCATCGCCCTGGGCCTGACCTTTACCGCCATCCAGGCCTATGAGTACGGACATGCCGCGTTCGGCTTCAAGGACGGTATCTATCCCACCGTCTTTTACATGGCGACCGGCTTCCACGGCTTCCATGTGATCGTCGGGACCCTGTTCCTGATCGTCTGCCTGTTGCGTGCGATCAAGGGGCATTTCACGCCGACCCATCATGTCGGGTTCGAGGCCGCCGCCTGGTATTGGCATTTCGTCGACGTGGTGTGGCTGTTCCTGTTCTCCTGCATCTATTGGTGGGGCTCCTGACCGGCGCCGACGACGCGGAATTTGCCCGAGGCTCATGAGCGCGCCCGATCAACCGCCCTCGCCCTATCTCGCGGGGCTCAAGCTGCGCTGTCCCGCCTGCGGCAAGGGGCCGCTGTTTCAGTCCTATCTCAAGGTGGCGGACAGCTGCAGCGAATGCGGCGAAGACCTCTCTGCGCTAGAACAGGGTGACGGCCCGGCGGTGTTCGCGACCCTGATCCTCGGCGTTCTGGTGGTCGGCCTCGCGTTGTTCGTAGAGGTCCAATACACCCCGCCGTTATGGCTGCACGCGTTGTTGTGGATCCCGCTGATCCTGGTGGGGACTCTGGTCATTCTGCCGCCGCTCAAGGGTATCTTGATGGGGGCCCATTTTCGTCATCGCAAAGGGCACGTCGAGCGTGGCTGACCCGCGGCGTGCTTGGCGCCGGCCGCGTGTAGGCGCCTGGGCATGCTTCGGCATTGGACTGGTCGTTCTCCTGGGTCTCGGCACTTGGCAACTTGAGCGCCTCGGTTGGAAGCGCAATCTCATCAACACGATCGCCATCCGCACCACCGACCCGCCGCTTGCGCTTGGCGGCGCGGTAGCGGACCCGGCAGCGCTTGATTACCGCCGGGCTTCGGCAACCGGTCGGTTCGATCATGGCCGCGCGATTTATGTTAGCCCCCGCTTTCTCGACGGCCGCGCCGGGGCGCATGTGATCACCCCATTGTTGCGCACCGGCCTGCCGCCGGTCCTGGTCAACCGAGGGTGGGTGCCGCTCGATCGCAAGATGGGGCCCACCGGGCATGC
>JAHEKA010000300.1 GCA_024638585.1 Rhodospirillales bacterium | reverse complement strand
CCTGATCGGGAGCGGCTTCGGCGGCCGTTTCGAAGGCACGCTGCATCGCAACTTCGCCGACCGCATCGTCGAGCCCCCCACCTCCGAGGGTGCCATGGCGGCGCTCGGTGTCGGGGCGGCGCTGACCGGCATGCCCACCATGGTGCATTTCGGCACCTCGGCCTTCATGCTGGAGGCCTGGAACCAGATTTGCCACGAGGCCGCGGTATCCCATTACATGACCGCGGGCGACATCGACGTGCCCGTAACCTTTCATGGCTTTCACGGCGTGCGGGTCGGCGGCGCACCGCAGCACAGCACCAGTCCTCAGGCCATGGCCGCCAACATGCCGGGGCTTCAGGTGGTGCTGCCGTCTTCGCCCCATGACGTCAAGGGCCTGATCATGAGCGCGCTGAAGAGCCGCAATCCGACGGTGTTCCTCAACCACACCAAGCTGATGGGGATCGAGGGCGAGGTCCCGACCCGCGCCTATGAACTGCCCTTCGGCAAGGTCGATGTGAAACGCCGGGGCCGGGAAGTGACCATCGTCGCCACCTCCTGGATGGTGCAGGTCTCGTTGCAGGCAGCGGACTTGTTGGCCGATGAGGGCATCTCGGCGGAGGTGGTCGATCCCCGCACCGCGGTGCCGCTGGACCTCAAGGGCATCCTGCGCTCGGTGCGCAAGACCGGACGGCTGGTCTGCGTCGATGAAACGCCGGAGATGTGCTCGATCGCCTCGGAGGTCGCCGCCGGCGTCGCCCAGCACGGCTTCAGAGCGCTCAAGGCGCCGATCGAGCGCGTCTGCCGGGCGCCCACGCCGACCCCGTTCTCCCCGCCGCTCGAGCACTTTACCTTGCCCCGGCCGGAGACCATCGCCCAAGCCGCGCGCAAGGCGATCGGCAAGAGACGGCGGCCCAGGAGGCGGCCCCGGCGATAGACGGGGATAAAACCGATGTCAAAGCGATCAAGATCGGGAGTCTAAGGTCAACACAAGAACGGCCGCCAAAGCGCAGCCAAATTCAGAAGGAGGAAGACATGATATCGCCCGTAACGTCACGGTTGAAATGGATTGGCACACCGCTCATCGCCTTGGCCGCCTTGCTTGCCCAGGGCACGGCACAAGCCGATGTCGGGGACTTTTACAAAGGCAAGACGATTAAGCTAATCGTCGCCAGCGGCGAGGGCGGCGGCGTCGATCTGTTGGGCCGCGCGGTGGCCCGTCATCTCGGCAAGCATATCCGGGGCAATCCGCGGTTTGTCGTCAACAACATCCCTCAGCCCAGCGCCATCGGCGGCGCCAGCTTCGTCTACAACGTCGCCAAGCCCGACGGGCTGACCATCGGCGGCGCCTCGGCCGGACTGTTCAGCCGGGCGGTGACGCGCCCCAACATCAAGTTCAAGCTCGACCGCTTCACCTGGCTCGGCAATCTTTACAAAGCCACGGTGCTGTTCTGGATGCGCACGGACTTCCCCTGCCAGACCTTGGAAGCGCTCAAGACCTGCCCGCAAAGGCTCAAATTCGGCGGCACGTCGCGCGGGTCCACCGGCTACGGTCTGGTCCCGGCGCTGATCAAGGATGCGCTGGGTCTCAAGATGGACATGATCGTCGGCTACAAGAATACCGCCATCGTCTTGGCGCTTGAGCAGAACGAGGTTCATGCGTCCGGCGGGGACATCATCGGCTTCTTCGGCGGCCGCCCGTTCGCGATGATGAAGGAAGGAAAAGTCAAGATCCTGGCCCAGGTGGCGGGAAGCAAAGCGCCGGAGTTGGCACCCTATAACGTGCCCTGGATCATGGACGTCATTCCTGCCTCCCACAAACCTCTGTTCGAGATGGTCAATCCCTGGATCGACATGGCGCGCCCCTATTTCGCGCCGCCGGGCGTGCCGACCGAACGCGCCAAGCACCTACAGGACGCGTTCAAAAAACTGGCCACGGACAAAGCCTTCACCGGCGAGGTCAAAAAAGCCGCGCGCATCGACATCACCCTGGTGCCGGGCGACGAGATGCTGGCCAAGATCCAAGCCATGCTGAAGCTGCCGCCGGAGGTGAAGGAAAAGATCACCAACCTGGTCCGTAAGAAAAAGAAGAAAGGGAAAAAGTAACGGCAAACGACGGCCATCGGTCGACGGGGGCGGCGACAACCGGGACCGCCCCCGTCCCGCAGCAGAATGCCATGTGCGCTTGTCCGTGCGGCCCGGGCGGTGCTAGCTTGCGAGGGCAACAAAGAAAACCGGGCGGAGCCGGACCTGTAAGGAGGAAGCAGATGTTTGCAGCGATCAATCACATGGCCATCGCGGCCAGCAACTGGCCGATGATGGGGCGGTTCTATGAATCGGTTTTCGGGCTGAAATGCTCGACCCACCGGCCGTTCCACGGGGTGGTCTATTCCGACGGCTATTGCGGTCTCAACATCAATCCCAAGCGGGACGGCGCCAGGGCCGGGCTCGATCACTTCGGCTTCCTGGTCGACGACGTCGACGAAGTGCGCATCCGCATGGAGAAGAATTGGCCCGATTCAGACCTGGTCAAGCGGCCCTCAACCCGCCCGTTCGCGGCCTATAGCGGCAACGACCCCGATTGCAATGTTTTCGACCTGGCGCAGCGCAAGGGCGACGAACGCAAGAATATGTACGCCGAAACCGCGGCTGAGGGCGGTTGGAATCAGGAGCGCTATCTCAACAAGTTCGCGATCCGCACCAAGAACGTCGAACGCTGCGCCGATTTCTACATGGATGTGTTTGAACTGACCCCGGCCAATATCGAATCCGAGGAGGGCTGCAGACACCTGACCGACGGCCGGGTGACGTTGTCGCTGATGCCCTGGTCGATATCGGTCTATGCCGGCATGGCGGTGCACGGCGCGGGACCCGAATTCTTCGGCCTTCGGGTGGAAAGCATCGATCAGCTCAAGAAGGACATCGCCACCGCCAAAGGGGCCAACCAGTACCTCGCCCCGTTCGAGCTCGGCGGCAGTCCGGAGGCGGATACCCGCCGGGACATGTTCGCCCGATGGGCCACCGGCAAGTATCAGATGTGCGATATCGAAGGCACCTGGATCGACATCACCGAAGGATAGGCTTATCGGCTGAAGCGTCGCCGGGCCGGATCGGTTTGCGGACCGGGCGGCCTGTGCCATCATCGGCGCCATGCTGAACCTGGAACAGGCCGCCAAACGCTTCGGCGAGACCCAGGCCCTCCATCCGATCGACCTGACCGTGACACCGGGGCGGACCCTGGTGGTGATCGGGCCGTCGGGCTGCGGCAAATCGACGCTGCTCGGCCTGATGAACGGCCTGGTCACGCCCGATCAAGGCCGCGTCACCTTCGATGGGGTCGCGCTTTCGGCTGAGAACCTCACCGCCATGCGCCGGCGCATGGGCTATGTCATCCAGGACGGCGGCCTGTTCCCGCACCTCACCGCGGCGGCCAACGTGACCCTGATGGCCCGGGTGCTCGGATGGGAGCGCGCGCGCATGGCATCGCGCCTCGAGGTCCTAACCGGGCTCACCGATTTTCCTGCCGACGCCCTTGCCCGCTTCCCTGGCGAACTTTCCGGCGGCCAGCGCCAGCGAGTCGGCCTCATGCGGGCCCTGATGCTGGACCCGGATGTCCTGTTGCTGGATGAACCCTTGGGCGCGCTCGATCCGTTGATCCGTTTCGAGCTTCAGACCGAGTTGCGCGACATCTTTTCACGCCTCGCCAAGACCGTCGTGATGGTGACCCATGACCTCGCCGAAGCCGCCTTCTTCGCCGATTCCATCGTCCTCATGCGCGCGGGCCGCATCGTGCAACAGGGCGGCATCGAAGACATGAGCGGGTCCCCGGCCGACCCCTTCGTCACCCGCTTCATCGAAGCCCAGCGCGGCCATTGGGCCAATGCGGGAGGCCCGCCATGACGCGGTGGAAATGCGGATTTGCCACGTGTTGGGTCGCGGCAATCGTGATGTTGCTGTATCCCGGCCCGGCCCGGGCCGCGGAAGAGGTCCGTATCGGATCGAAGAAATTCACCGAATCGGTGATCCTGGGCGAAGCGGCGCGTCTTCTGATCGGCGCGGCGGGTCTCAAGGCGCATCATCGGCGCGAGCTCGGCGGCACGACGGTCCTGTGGAACGCCCTGCTGCGGGGCGAGATCGACGCCTATCCCGAGTATACCGGGACGCTCCGGGCGGAGACGCTGGCCAAGCTGAACCTCGCCGACG
>JAHEKA010000299.1:1735-4199 GCA_024638585.1 Rhodospirillales bacterium | reverse complement strand
AACGCCCGATCGGGGTCCGCACCGCATCACAGATAAAAGCGTCCGCCATCTCTTTATCTCTCAATTTTCGCGCGCGCCACCGTTCAGGCGCCCGCCCCGATATCCACTGCCCAGCCCGGCGGCGAAGCCGTACCAGAATGCGCAGACCTGATGCCCATACATCATGACGCCCATACATAAGGTCTCGGCCCCGCCTTGTCACGCCGGGCAATCGTTCCGTCTTGTCCGGCCCGCGGTTGACCGCTAGCGTGGGGCCCATGACCGATCTTCTCCTGCTGGCCCTGGTCGGCGGTACCTTCCTGCTGGCCGGCACCGTGAAGGGTGTCATCGGCCTCGGTCTGCCGACCCTCAGCCTGGCCCTTCTCTCCATCACCACCGACCTGACCCAAGCCATGGCGCTCATGGTGGTGCCGTCGCTGGCCACCAACCTGTGGCAGGCGATGGTCGGGGGGTACGGGGCGGTGCTCCTCAAACGCCTGTGGCCGTTCCTGACCATGGCGGGCCTGACCGTGTGGCTGGGCGCGCTGGCCCTTCCCCGGGTGGACCTGGCCTGGCTCACTGGCCTGCTCGGTGTCTTGTTGATCACCTATGGCGGGATCAGCCTCATGGGCCCCAGGCTTTCGATTCCGGCGGCACGGCAATCCTGGGCCGGACCGCTGACCGGTGCCGTCAACGGCGTGCTCACCGGCATGACCGGCTCCTTCGTCGTGCCGGGGGTGATGTACCTGCAGGCCATCGGGCTCGCGCGCGACGCGCTGATCCAGGCCATGGGGATGCTGTTCACCATTTCCACCCTGTCGCTGGCGCTCGCGCTGGTCGGCCATGGCCTCATGACGGCGGAGCTGTCCGCCCTTTCGGCCGCCGCCCTGATCCCGGCGCTCGCCGGCATGGCGTTCGGCCAGTGGGTCCGCCGCCGATTGGCCGAAGCCACCTTCCGCCGGGTGTTCTTCCTGAGCCTTGCGGCGCTCGGCTTCTATATATTGGCCGGCGCACTTGGCAGGGCACTCTAGGAGGCATCCGCATGCGGTGATCCCCGCATGGCACGGTCGAATTTGTCTTTGCGATCCGAACGGTGTGCGACTATCACGGGGCCGGATTTTCGCACCGAACTCGGTTCCGGCGGGCGCCTTCACGGGACCGTCCCCGGCGAGACACCGGTTTTCATGGATTCGCGGCCTGTGGTACACTCCGCCGCACGCAAACTCACGCACGAGGATGGATCGAAATGGCCGAACTATTACAGCCGGACAAGGAAAAGAAATTCCTGCTGGATCCCTTTGGGGACTGGGTCGACAAGGAGGGAATCCCCCGGATTTTTGGGCTCGGAGCCGACCTCAAGACGGTCGAAACCAAGCCATGGCCGCGCATCGACGCCAAGGGCGCCTCGGTGGAGCTGGAAGGACGCGGTGATTTCATCTCGATCTTCCTCGTCGAACTTGACCCGGGCGCGAAGACGGCACCCCAGACCCATCTCTATGAAGAGGTGATCTATGTCATCTCCGGCCACGGTTCGACCACGGTGGAGGACTCCAAGGGCAACAAGCACACCTTCGAATGGGGACCGAAGAGCCTGTTTGCCTTACCGCTCAATTGCAAACACCAGCATTTCAACGGGTCGGGCACCGAGCCCGCGCGGCTGTCCTGCACCACCACCCTCTGCGTCATGCTGAACCTGCTGCACAACGAGGACTTCATCTTCAACAACGACTTCCGGTTTCCCGACCGCGAGGGCGAAGCCAATTACTTCACCGGCGAAGGCACCTATATCCCCCACAAGCCGGGCCGCAATGCATGGGAAACCAACTTCGTGCCCGACGTCAGCGCGTTCGAGCTGAAGTCCTGGGCGGAGCGCGGCGGCGGCTCTTCCAACATGAAGTTCATCCTGGCCGACAACACCCTGCATACCCATTCGTCGGAGATGCCGGTCGGCACCTATAAGAAGGGTCACCGCCACCCCGCCGACTTCCACGTCTTCTCCGTCCACGGCACCGGTTACACTCTGCTGTGGTACGATTTCGACGAAAAGGTCGAGCGCATCGACTGGGAGCACGGCGTCGTCTTCCCGCCGCCGGATGGGATGTTCCATCAGCACTTCAACACCAGCCCGACGCCGGCGCGTTACCTCGCCATCGGGCTCGGCTCCATGCGCTATCCCTTCACCGAGGCCAAGCTCAAGCACTGGATGGGCGCGGTCGATACCTCGCTGGAGGAAGGCGGCAACCAGATCGAATATGAACAGCAGCACCCACGCATCCACCAGATCTTCTTGGAGGAATTGGCCAAGAACGGCGTGAAATCGGGGATGGGCGATTACATCGACGAAAGCAAATACGACGTCCCCGAGGCCATGCCCGCCGAATAACAACGAACAGTGTCCTGGAACGGCGCCGCAAACCAAGCGGCGCCGTTTTCCCGCTTAATCGGGACGCGTTCAATTCAGGGAGACTGCATGATGTCCGAAGCG
>JAHEKA010000299.1:0-1635 GCA_024638585.1 Rhodospirillales bacterium | reverse complement strand
TCGGAAATGCCGGTCGGCACTTACAAGAAAGGCCACCGCCATACCGCGGGCACCAACGTGTTCTGCGTCTCCGGCCAGGGCTACAGCCTGTTCTGGTACGAAGATGACGAGGACTTCACCCGGGTCGATTGGCACCACGGGGTGATGTACACCCCGCCGGAGAACATGTTCCACCAGCACTTCAACACCGCCACCCAGCCCTCGCGCTACCTGGCCGTCCAGTTCGGCTCGACCCGCTATCCCCTGTTCGAGGTCAAGCGCCAGATCTGGGACAAGGGCGTGGACACGTCGCTCAAGGACGGCGGCAATCAGCTGGAGTACGAGGATCAGCCGCCCGAGATCCACAAGATCTTCCTGCGCGAGCTCGACAAGAATCAGGTGGAATCGGAGATGGGCGACATCTTCGACGAGGACGCGATCCGCGCCGAGATGTAATCCACCGGAGCGACGAGGAACTTTCCATCTTGAGCACCGAAACGACCCCCGACGGCCCCACCCTGCGCGACGCGGAGCGCAAGTTCCTGCTAGACCCCTATCTCGATTGGGCCGAGGGCGAAGGCGTCCCGATCCATGAGGACTTCGCCCTCGACATGCTGGCCCTGGAGACTTCGCCCTGGGACCGGTTCGGTCTGAACGGCGCCATCTGCCACTTGAAGGGGCGCGATGATTTTCTCGCCTCCCTCCTCTACGAACTGCCGCCGGGCGGGGCGTCGGCACCGATGGCGCATATCTACGAGGAAGTGATCTATGTGCTCGAAGGCCACGGGTCGACCACCGTGGAAACGCCCGAAGGCACCCACAGCTTCGAATGGGGCCCCAAGAGCCTGTTCGCCATCCCGCTGAACGCGCGCTACCGGCATTTCAACGGATCGGGCCGCGAACCGGCGCGCCTCGGCGCCACCAACAACATGATCTATCTGATCAACCTGTTCCGCGATCCCGCCTTCATCTGGGACAACCCCGCGCGCTTTCCCGACCGGATGGGCGCGGCGGACTATTTCGCGGGCGAAGGCGAATTTTATGACGTCCTCCAGGGCCGCCATCAGTGGGAGACCAACTTCGTCTCCGATCTTTCCGGCTTCGAGCTCAAGGCCATGCCGACCCGGGGCGCGGGCGGCACCAGCCTGCGTTTCATCCTGGCCGATGGCTCGATCGGCTGCCATTGCTCGGAGATGCCGCCGGGCACCTACAAGAAGGGCCACCGCCACATGAACGGGGTGGTGATCTTCGCCGTCACCGGACGTGGCTATTCGCTCCTATGGTACGAGGGAGATGAGGATTATCACCGCGCTGACTGGCGCCACGGCGTGGTCTACTCCCCGCCGGACCAGATGTTCCACCAGCATTTCAACCTGTCGCAGGATGCGTCGCGCTATCTCGCCCTGCAAATGGGCAGCGTCCGCTACCCCATGACCCAAGGCAAAAAGGACATCTGGGCGCCCGACGGCATGTTCGCCAAGAAGGCCGATGAGGGCGGCATGCAGATCGAATACGAGGACCAGGATCCGCGCATTCACGCCCTATGGCTGGACGAGATGAAGGCCGCCGGGGTCGACCCCAAGATGGACGCCTTCATCCCCGGCTGACCCGGAGGGCGCCCGACTGGACGGAAATCAAAGGCTCCGGTATTTTGGC
>JAHEKA010000298.1 GCA_024638585.1 Rhodospirillales bacterium | reverse complement strand
CGACTTCGTCGACCATGGCCTGAACCTCGGTCTCATTGGTAATGTCGGCCTTGATCACCACGGCCTCGCCGCCCAGGGCCTCGATCTCCGCCTTGGCCTTGTTGCCGTCTTCGACCGAGGAATTGACGTTGATCGCCACTTTCGCCCCGGCATCGACCAGGTCCAACGCGATTCCCTTGCCGATATTGCGTGCCGCCCCGGTGACGATCGCCACCTGGCCCTCCAATTCCCTGGTTCTGGTGCTCACCATGATTGTCTCCCCTCGGATTAGTCTCTGTATGCCGCCAGACCGGCCAGGTCCGGCAACTGCCGGATGTCCCGGCACAACGCCAGGAGCCGGTCGATCGCCTCATCGCCCATCCCGCCATAGCGCAGATTGGCCCTGAACTTGCGCTCGATATCGGCATCGGTCAGGGGATTGCGGCTGCCGCCGCGCAGGCAGTCCTGGTTCTCCTCGACCACGCGGCCGTCCTTCAGCCGGGCCAGGATATGACCGGTGTAGTTGGCGGGATATTCGTTTTCGGGATCGATTTCGTATTCGATGCGCCCGGCCAGATCCAATACCGCCGGATCGCGCACCCGATCGTCGGTGAATTGGGCCAGCCCGGCGTCGCCGTCGATCAGGCCGACGGCGATGCAATAGGGGCCTGAGAATTTTGCGCCATAGGCCGACGGCGGGCTGTGCTTGAGCGCCAGCGGCTCCCACAACCGGTGGACCGTGCCCTCGCCCACTTTGCAAGTCAGCGACTCGACCTCCGCCGCGGCGATACCGGCCCCGGCGAGATGCACGGCACAATCGACATAGGGCTGACACATGGTGCCGCAGGCATAGGGTTTGAAAGACAGCCGCCCGGCCTCCCAGCGGCTGCCGAGGTCGCCCGTCAGCAGCGTGAAATCCGGGGTGATGGAATGGGCGAAGGCGGCATAGAACCCGTGCTCGCCCTCCATGACGCTGACCGGCCCGATGAATCCGGCCTGGGCCATGGTGGCGGCGCGAATGCCCGCCTGGGCGGCCCAGCCCGCGTGCATCCTCTTGGTCCAGGAGCCATCGGCCAGGTATTCGATGATGCCGGCGGCACAGGACCCGGCCAGGCCGAAGGCCCGGACCAGGGCCGTGCGATCCAGCCCCAGTGCCACCCCCGCCGCCGCCGCCGCGCCCATGGCGCCGATCACCGCGGTCGGGTGGAAGCCCGCCGAATGCACGCCCTTGCCCGCGACCTGGCCCATGCGGCACATCACCTCAATGCCCGCGGCGACCCCGGCGAAGGCCCGGGCGCCCGAAAGCCCCCGGCTTTCCGCAAGGGCGAGTACCGCCGGCACGATGACGGCGCCGGAATGGACCGGGCACCCTTCGTAGGTGTTGTCGAAATCCTCGCCATGAGCGGCGGTGCCGTTGAACATCGCCGCCGATGCCGCGTCCATGCCGGGACGCCCCAATCCCAGGGCACTGGCTTCGCCGGCGCCGGCTTCCCAGCCTTGGACGAGGGCCTCCATGTATTCGGTGCCCCGCGCCGCATAGGCGAGGCCCACCGTATCGATCAGGGTATGGGTGACGCCCGCCGCCGCATCATCTGGGATGTCGGCGGCGTCCAGCCCCGTGAGCCAATCGGAAAGGGTTTCAGTGACCGTGGTCATGGCGCGCTCACCCGGTCTGGATGACCCGGGCGAGTTCGCCCGCATCATCCAGGTCGTCGGCGCCCCAGGCCGCCTCGATCACCGCGCCCAAACGCTTGTCATCGAGGATGCCGGCGACACAGGCCGCGATCTTGCCTTCCAACTCCTTGTCCGTCAGCGGGTTGTCCGGCCCGCCGCGATAGCGCGGATCGGCCTCGCCCGTGATCGTTTCGCCCGATTTCAGGGTCAGGGTGATGCGCGAGCGGATCACGTCCATGCCCTGGGCTTCGATTTCGGGGTCGAGCGCGCAGGTGATCCTGCGCTGCATGTCCTGCATGGCGTCGGACTGCACGAAGTCGTCGGTGAACTCGGCACGACCCGCCCGCCTGGCAATGACGATCATGGCCAGCAGCGCCGCCATGGAGAACTTGGCCTGCAGGTGATTGGCGGCGATGGGATAACGGATCGGGTTGAGGATGTTGGAGCCGGCGAAGAAGTCGATTTTCTCCACCGTTTCCGGCTTCACATCGTGTTCGGTCACCAGCTTCAGGATGGCGTCCATGGACTGATGGGTGACGATGCCCGACGGATAGGGCTTGATGGACACGCCGGGATCGCTGATCGACCAGGTCTTTCCGAACCCCTGATCGAGCTTTTCCGGGTAATGGCCGCCGGCGGTCACCTGCATGAACCCCCAGGGGCCGTCCAGCGCCTGCGGATCGGCGGTGAAACCGCGCGCCGCCAGCAACGCCGCCGTCACCCCGTTCTCCGACGCGCGGCCGACATGCAGCGGCTTGCTCATGGTGCCGAAATTACACCGGATGCCGGCAGCGAAACTCGCCGCCATGCCGAAAGCGTGGCGCAAGGCATCGCCCTTCAGGCCCAGCAATACCGACGCCGCCGTCATCGCACCGAAGGTGCCGACCGTGCCCGAGGAATGAAACCCTTTGCGGTAATGGTCGGTCAGCATCCATTCGGAGATTTTGCTCTCAACCTCGACCCCGGCGATGAAGGCGGCGAGAAAGTCGCGCCCGGAAATGCCTCCAAGCTTCTGCGCCACGGTGAGTGCCGCGGTCAGCGGCGGAATCGTGGGATGGGTCAGAAGCCCGTAAACATGGCGTGGGTCGCGTGAGACCTGGGTATCGTCCCAATCATGGGCATGGCCCGCGGTGCCCAGCACCCGGGCGGCCAGGGGTGCGGGCGCCTTGGTCGCGCCCCGCCCCAGCACCAGCGCATCGGCGCGACCGCCCTGGTCCACCGCCTCGTCGGCCAGGATCTGCACCGACGGCTCCGCCGTCCCGGCGACGAACAGGCCGAGCCCGTCGAGCACGCAGCGCTTGGCGATCCTGACCGCCTCGTCGGGAATGTCGTCGAAGACGACAGCCTCGGCAAAACGTACGGCATCTTCGGTCACGTGGGTTTCGACGCTGCTCGCCATTGGCCTCCCCTGATTTTTTTTGCGGCGGAAATGCGCAGGCGAAGTAAACAAAGCCCGGGCCAATACGCAACAGAAAAAGCCCACGGCCGGCGGTTTCGAGGGGCGCGGCATCCGCGACATTCGGGGCCGTTTACCTTTCCTATACCCTAACCGCTTATCAAGTGAACGATCGGCGGAGCGATCACGGATGGAATTTAGAGAATGGCATCGTTAAATCCGGTCCCCACCTACACGGCGACGTCCGCGGCCATCGCCGCCGGCGACAAGCTCTATGTCACGGAAATCACCGGAGATCCCGGAGCCCGCCGGCATCACTTCGCGGGCGAGGTGACGGGGCTCAGCGGCGACATCGTCCGCCTGGCAGGATACGAGTTCGTCTACGACGAGCCTTCCGGCAATTTCGAGCGCAAGCCCTGGATGTCCGAACGGATCCTGCGGCTCGACAACGCCATGGTGTTCTATGTCCTGCCGGATGATTGCGTGGTGGAAAACCTGGTGCACGAGCGCAATGGCCAGGAACTGGTGATCACAGACGGCGGCAGCTTCCGCCTGGTCGACACCAAGTACAGCGGTCGTTAGACCGGCCGCGCCGCCCAATCCCGCCTTCCGAAATAGAAGGAGGGGGGCAAAGCCCCCCTCCGACACCGGTCCTTCCGGTTGGGTCAGTCGTAGTGGTGGTTGGAGATGATCGCGTGGGTGATGATGCCGACGCCGATCCCGGCGATCACCGCACCCACCGGAAAGTCCCGACGCTTGACATGATGGCGGTGGTAGTGCCGCCTCGGCGCGTGGCGGTGAATGTGCCGCCTCGGGGCCGGGCGATGGACGTGCCGGCGATGGTCCCGATGGAAGCGATAGGCGCGCCGATCGGCCCGACGGCGCTCGGCGTGGCGGTAGCCGCGCCGATCGGCGCGACGCCGCTCAATCTGCCGGTGAGCGCGATGGCGCTTCACGTGGCGTTCGACGTAATGGCCGCGTCCGTCGTTCCAGCGCTTGCCGCGATCGCCAGCCATGGCGTCAGGGGCGGCGAACAGGCCCAGCGTCAGAGCCAAGGTAGCGGCAACGCCGGCAATCGTGTTCTTGATGTTCAGTTTGCGTGTCATGGCTAAACCTCCATTCGGTTGATGATGCGAGATTAGCCGCCGCCCGCTGAACC
>JAHEKA010000297.1 GCA_024638585.1 Rhodospirillales bacterium | reverse complement strand
GGGATATTCCTCTATTTTCCATAATATACATTATGCGATATATTCAATGGTCTCTCGAAACTGTTTCCCTCCAGCCTGCGTCCCAATTTCATCCCCCCTAACCGGCGCCCGGCTTCCCAACAAACATCCGCGGTCGGCTAAGCCTCGCTTTATACGCGGCCTCTGAGCCGCGCTTCAAAAGCGAATCGGTCGCGACGGTATCCCGCGCCGTCTCATTCAGGACCACCGCGACAACCGGACTTTCCCACGCGCCAAAGAAATGGCCCCGCTTCGACACAGTTTTGATCCGCCAAGGTGAATCCGTTCGGAATCCGGAACAAGATGCCCGGCGGCGGGCTCAGACGTTAACGAATTGAACGGGGAAGGGGGCTTGCGTCTTCTTCGCGGATTGTCCCGCACTTGGGGAAGACGTTAACTTTTTCGGTCCGATCCCCAAATGCGACTGTTAACTTTTTGAAACAGGGATTTCGGGACATCCCAAGTTCTTCTTCGCTACCGGTGGACAGAGGAAACCTTGGCGATTTTGGCCTTCAGGGGTGCTTGGACGGCGGCCTCCCTTGGCTTGACCGTCATCATGACCTGAATTCGGCCGGCCGAGCCATTGACTGCACCCGGGAAACGATCATCAAGCGCCCTCTTCCTTCCCCATTAAAGGCCGGAACACGTATACCCCAGAGGGCGGACCCCTGCCCCGCCCCACTTTTCATTCCCACAGGAATCTTTCCTCGGCGAGCAACTGCCCTCCCCTCACCACTTCACCCCGCCCCACCGGCCGTCCGCCCATCTTGAGATAAAAACCGCGGCTGGGATTGGCGCGCAGGACCGATAGGGTCAGCCGCTCCATCCCCGCTTGCCTGAGGGCAGCACGGCAGTCATCGAACAAGGCCCGGCCGAGCCCCCGACCCTGGTGCCGCTTGAGCACATAAAGCGCATAGATCTCCGCCCCCGGCCCGAATTCCTCAATCCGTGCCGGACCGCCGGAGACGAAACCGACGATGCCGCCGTCCGCCTCCTCGGCCACCAGCACCACCTTTCCCTGGCCGAGCTGGGACAGCGACAGCTCCCACAATGCCGTTCGGTCCTTCACCGTGCGCGCGTCGAGGAACCGCTGAGGCATGATGCCCCGGTAGGTTTCCTGCCACGAAGCGACATGGACCCCGGCAATTCCCTCGGCATCGAGCAGCCGTGCCGTCCTGATCCTGATCCCGGTATCGGACATTGGCTTCCCTTCAGCAGCCCGCTGGTGTGGCTGCGCCCATTCTGCCCTATCCGCAAAAAGCCCGCCATCGATCCGGCCAGGCGGTTCCCCTGCCCCGCCTTGCGCTCTAAAATCCCTGCCGCCGCCTTCACCTTCAGCCAACCGGAGCCCGCCATGTCCCCCGCCCCCATAGAAAAGCTGATCGAGGTGATGGCGCGCTTGCGGGACCCCGAAGCCGGCTGCCCCTGGGATCTGGAACAGAGTTTCGAGACCATCGCGCCCTACACCATCGAGGAGGCCTACGAAGTTGCCGACGCCATCGCCTCGGGCGACCGCGAGGTGCTCAAGGACGAGCTCGGCGACCTGCTATTCCAGGTGGTCTATTACGCGCAGATGGCACGGGAGGAAGGCGGTTTCGATTTCGACGCGATCGCCGAGGCGGTGGCCGACAAGATGATCCGCCGCCACCCCCATGTCTTCGGCGATGGAGATGTCGCCGACGCCGCCGCGCAGACCCGTGCCTGGGAGGCGCAGAAAGCGGCCGAACGTGCAGATGGGCGCGCCGATGCCGATACCGCCGCCCCCACCCTTGCCGGGGTGGCACGCGCCCTGCCGGCCTTGATCCGGGCGGAAAAACTGGCCAAGCGGGCGGCCCGGGTCGGCTTCGACTGGCCCACCACGGACGACGTGATCGCCAAGATCAAGGAAGAACTGGCGGAGACCGAGGCGGAAATATCCGCCGAGTCGCCCCGCGACCGTCTCGAGGATGAGGTCGGCGATCTTCTGTTTGCCGTCGCCAACCTCGCGCGCAAACTGGATGTCGATCCCGAAGCCGCCCTGCGGCGGACAAACGACAAGTTCACCCGCCGCTTCGCCCATATCGAAGCGCGGCTCCGGGAAAGGGACAAGACGCCGGAGCAATCCTCTCTGGAGGAAATGGATCGGCTGTGGAATGAAGCGAAGGCCGAGGGCGGCTCCGCCTAGGCGCTCGCCCGGCACGCGGCGAAACACCGCAAGCCTGTCGGGACCGCCTAAAGCCTATTCAGCATATTCGCCAGCACGTTCTCCAATTCCCGATTCACCCGGCGCAGGTTTTCCTGGCTGCGGTCGCGCGCGACATGGGTGACGATGACGATGGTGCGCGCGCTGCGGACCGAGGTGGCGAACACGTAGAACCGGCCCTTTCCGTCGGCGCTGCAAGCGGCGGACGACTTCTTGAGGAGGTACTTGCCGGCGTGCCGCGCGACGTCGGCGCCGTAGCCGTAGCGTCCTTTGCAGGTCTTGCCGAGCCGCGCGAGGAAGGGACCGGTTACCTCATCGATGCTCCGGCCTCGGTGATTGACCACCATGTAAAGGCCATAAACCCCGGGCGCCCGCCACGATGCCATCACGCTTTTCGATTTGCGCTTGCCGGGAGGTTCGAATCGGATGTCATCGAGGCCGGCATCGCCGAGCAGTTTACGGATGAATCCCTGGATTCTCGCGTTGCGCTCGGCGCCAGGTGCACCTGCCCCACCCGACGCTCCCGGCGCCGGCACGGCTTCGAGATCACGGGCGAAGGGATTCGCCGCACTCTTCGGTTGGGTGTTCTGGCGCGCCAACTCCACGCAGGAACTGATCCGGTCGATGGCCTTTGCGGAATCGGTCAAGACAAACCGGAAATCGCGCTGAGCCGCCTGCACGACGAGCACGCTGCCGAGGCGCAGCCGCCGGACCAGACGGTGCTCGGCCGGTACGAAAAAGTTGAGAAGCTGATCGGTCAGTGCCCGGGCCCGGTAACTGCCGACACGCTTGCCATCCACCAGAATGCGGATGGTGTAGCGCTTGCCTCGGCCAAGGCGCCATTCCTTCTTGTAAAGGCCAAGGGAAAACCTGCCGCTGGCAAAATGGGAAAGCGAGAGGCTCAAGCCGCTCGGGTAGCGGGCACGAACGACACAATGGGAGAACTTTCCCGTCTTGTCGCTCTGCCAGGCCCGGCCCGCCCACTGGCCCACCTTGAAGGAATAAAGCTCCTTGGCAGGCGCGGGGGCCGCCGACATCACGGCGGCCAAGCCGAGCGCCCCGATCAAATACCTGGAGGCACGCATCGCACGTCCTTTCATCCAGCGCGGCACCTTCTTCCCGTGTCGACTACGTTAACGCCACCTCTTCTCATGGCAACCCCGCTGTCGTGGTCCGCGCCAACGCCAAGGTCAAGACCTCAACAGCCGATCGATCAAGCTCGACGTATCCCAGCGGCCGCCGCCGCGCTCCTGAATCTGGGCATAGAACCCATCGACAATCTCCGCCACCGGCAAGGCGGCGCCGTTGCGCGACGCCTCGTCCAAGCATATGGCTAGATCCTTACGCATCCAATCGACGGCGAAACCGAAATCGAATTCCCCCCGTATCATGGTCTTGCCGCGGTTCTCCATCTGCCAGGACCCCGCCGCGCCCTGGGCGATGACATCGATCGCCCGATCCATGTCGAGCCCAGCCTTGAGCCCGAAATTGAGCCCCTCCGCCAACCCTTGTACCAAGCCGGCGATGCAGATTTGGTTAACCATCTTGGTGAGCTGCCCCGCGCCTGCGGGTCCCATCAGGGTCACCGCCTTGGCATAGGTGGCGAGCACCGGCTCCGCGGCGGCAAAGGAAGCGTCGTCCCCGCCCACCATGATGGTGAGCTGTCCGTTCTCGGCCCCGGCCTGACCGCCCGACACCGGCGCATCGAGGAAGCCGAAGCCCCCCTGCCCCGCCGCCGCCGCGAGTTCGCGGGCGAGATCGGCGGAAGCGGTGGTGTGATCGACGAATACCGCGCCGCGCCCCATGCCGGCAAATGCGCCCGATTCCCCGAAAGTCACCGCGCGAACATCATCGTCATTGCCGACGCAGGCCATGACGAAATCGGCTCCCTCGGCCGCCGCCGCCGGGCTTTTCGCGGCCCGGCCGCCATGGGCATCGACCCAGGCCCGGGCTTTTTCCCCCGTGCGGTTATAGACCGTCACGTCATGACCGGCCGCCGCCAGGTGGCCC
>JAHEKA010000296.1 GCA_024638585.1 Rhodospirillales bacterium | reverse complement strand
CCCGCAGCTCGAAATTCGACTGTTGCAAGAGCTGCTGGGCCTGTTCGACGGTCCAGGGATAGACCTCGTCTGGTTCCGACGCCATCCACCGCTCGACCGCGGGGTCGTCCTCGCGGCCCCCGGCGACGAAATAGTCGGTGAAGAGGATGGGACAGCGCGGCTTCAACGATTCCTGGATCCCAGACACCAACTCCTCGCGTCCCTCGACGGCATACAGGGCTTCTCGGGAGAAAGCGCAGTCGAACACATTGGTGCGAAGATCCGCATCGCCCAAGGCGGCGTGCTCGATCATGGCCCGCTTGGCGAGACCCGCCTTTTCCGATAGCGCGGCACCGGTTGCGGCGAGGTCGGCATCCTGCTCATAGCCCGTGACCCAGGCGTCGAACTCGCTGGCAATCGCGCGGGCCGCGCCGCCCAAGCCGGCACCGATGTTGAGGACGTTGACCTTCTTGCCGACGCCGAACGCGCCGATCATCTCCATGGTGCGGGTGGTGCCGCCCGGGGTCGCATTGCCCTCCCCCCACAGAAGCTGGGCGACCTCGATGCGCTGATCGGTCCAATAGCGCCCATCGTTGGGTTCGCCCTCATCAATTGCGGGGCTTTCCGTATGTTCAGCAGGATCGGCGGGCGGGACCGGGGCCTCGACGGGCGCGTCATCAGGGCTGTCGACCGGCGCAAGTTCGGCAACCGGACAGCCCTCCCACCAGGCCCGCAAGCGCAGGCCCAAGGGCGCGTCCACCTTTTCCAAGGAAAGGGCTTCGCCGACTTCGCGGAGGGTCTTTGCAGGGGAGGGAAGTTGCATGTGCCGCACGGATCCGTTTCTGCGGCGGGCCCAGTCCAGCCGTTGACCGCCTCACACCGGTCCCCCAAGACCGGTGGGGCCGCACCAGGAGATAAAACTTTCTGCATAGGCTAGCGAGGGATCGTTAAGAATTTTCTAAAATGACGCCCAACCGGGAGTCACCCTGCCGGGCTTGCCCCGGCACCGCATTTGCCCGATACCCTTCTGCTGAACGGCTGCGGAGGGCCTCTCATGACCGAGCTTGTCCTGGCTCATGAACCGATATTGCGGCTGGCCGCCTTTCTTGCCACGGTCGCCGTCATGGCCGGATGGGAGGCCCTGGCGCCGCGGCGCTGGCGCATGCTGTCCCGCATGACCCGCTGGCCGCAGAATATGGGGATTGTCGTCCTCAACACCGTGCTCGTCCGGCTTGTGTTTCCCACCGCCGCCGTGGGCGCCGCGTTCTGGGCCGAGACCCAGCAGATGGGGCTGTTCCATTTGCTGGCCCTGCCACGCGCGACGGAGATGATTCTGTCGGTGATGCTGCTCGACCTGCTGATCTACGGGCAGCACGTGGTCATGCATAAGGTGCCGGCACTGTGGCGCCTGCACCGCATGCATCACATGGACCTGGATGTCGATTTCACGACGGGACTTCGCTTTCACCCGGTCGAGATCGTCCTGTCCGCCGCCATCAAGTTCCTGGCGGTCCTTGCACTGGGGGCGCCGGCCGCCGCCGTCATCCTGTTCGAGGTGATCCTCAACACGTCCTCCGTGTTCAATCACGGCAACGTGCGCTTGCCCGCGGCGCTGGACCGGGTGCTGCGGGGGATCATCGTCACCCCGGACATGCACCGGGTCCATCATTCGGTGATCCACCGGGAGACCGACAGCAATTACGGCTTCGCCCTTTCGGTGTGGGACCGCCTCTTTGGGACCTACCGCGCGGCCCCCGCCAAGGGTCATGATGCGATGATCCTGGGCCTGCCGCGCTACCGCGGGCCGGAGGACGGGGGATTCTGGGCGATGTTGCTCAATCCGTTGCGCTCCTGAGGCAACCGGATGGACAAATCCGGGTTTCACCGCCCGGGAGGATAGATTAGAATTCGAACCAATTACGCTTTCTTGGTATTGCCCCGGGGGTCATGAAATGATCGGAATGGGAATCGCCACATCACATGCACCAGCGGTGTTCTGCCCCGCGGAGTGGTGGCCGGTGGTCTACGAGGGTGTGCCGGACTACATGCGGGACTCGCAACCGCCCACGGCACCGTTGGAAACCACCGAGGTGATCGAGCAACACGTCGCCCGTATCGAGGCCGCGTTCCAGACGCTGCGTGGCGCGGTAGAAGCCTATCGGCCCGATGCCATCGTCTATATCGGCGACGACCAGGGCGACATGTTCAATATAAGCAATAACCCCACTCTCGCCGTCTTCACCGGGGATGAGGTGTGGGGCGCCAGCAAGCCGCGTTATATCGACCAGCCGCTGGAGGAGTCCCACGTCACCGTGCCGGTTCATACCGACATCGCGGAGCGGGTCCTCTATGGGCTCGTTGAACGCGAATTTGACCCCGCCAATCTCGGTAAGATGCAACCGATCGGCAAGCCGTCCCAGGGCATGTCGCACATGCTGATCCACCCCCATCCCCGGATCAATCCGGCACTGGACATTCCCGTGGTGCCGATCTTCCTCAACGAGAATTTCCCACCGCTGCCGACCGGCCAGCGCTGCTGGAACCTGGGCCTGGCGCTGCGCGACATCCTCGCCGATGCACCGGAGCGGATCATAATCTACGCCTCAGGCGGCCTGTCCCATGATCCACGCGGACCACGGGCCGGGTGGGTCGATGAGCCACTGGACAACTGGGTGCTGGACCGCATCAAGCGCAATGAAGGAGAGAAGCTGATCAATCTGTTCTCCTTCGATTCCGATACCCTGCGCGGCGGCACCGGCGAAATCCGGGCCTGGATCTCCGCCGCTGCTATCATGCAGCGGCCGGCGACGGTGCTGGACTATTTCCCCTCTCACCACGCCAAATGCGGCCTCGCCTTCGCCTATTGGCCGGAGGACGCGGACCTGAAGGCCGCCGCCCAATAGGGTCCGGCCCGTGGCAGCAGCACCGACCGGTTCGCCGTCTCCGTGGGTGAGCGAGGCCGCCCGGCGGATCGCACCAATCGGCGATGCGGACGGCGATCTCCGCGTGTTGGATCTGGCCTGCGGCGGCGGCCGGCATGTGCGAATGCTGCTGGGCCACGGGCACCGGGTTCTCGCCGTCGACCGGGATATCGACGGTCTGGCGGATCTCTCCGGTGAGTCACGCCTTGAAACGCTGCAATGCGACCTCGAGGACGGCCGCCCCTGGCCCTTCGCCGGCGAGCGCTTCAAGGGTGTCCTGGTGACCAACTACCTCCATCGCCCAACGCTTGGCCGTACCCTGGGTCTGGTGGCGCCCGGTGGTCTGCTGATCTATGAGACTTTCGGTGTCGGCAATGAACGTTTCGGACGGCCATCCAACCCGGATTTCCTGGCCCGCCCCGGGGAGATTGCGGCACTGGCACGACGGGCTGGCTTTTCCATCGCCGCCGACAGCCACCGAACCGTCATCAGCCCCCGGCCCGCGGTGATCCACCGCGTCCTCGCACGGCGCCGGGCCGGCTAGGATTACCGGGCTGGGCAACGCCGTTTCCGCCATCTCTCCATCCAATCTTAGGTTTAACAAATCCTTGATCTTTATCGCCTAACGTTGCCGCAGGCTGAAACCACCATAAGCGGCACGGGGCATGTGGGAAACTCACACAAGGCGGCAGCGCCGCCGATCGCTGCTGGACAAGTACGCCGGCCAGATGGGCCATCTGGTGAAGATACACCTGACCGAGCGGGCCCTGATGGAGGCCAAGCGGGAAGCTGAACAGGCGGCGGACGCCGCCCATACCGCCCTTCAGATGGCCGAAGAAGCCAACCGCGCCAAGACCCAGTTCCTCGCCAACATGAGCCATGAGTTGAGGACACCGCTGAACGCCATTATCGGGTTCTCGGACGTCATCTCCAACGAACTGCTGGGCCCGGACCCGAATCCGTCGCGTTATCAGGTCTATGCCAAGGACATCAACGATGCGGGCGGGCACCTGCTTTCGGTGATCAACGATATCCTCGACATCGCCAAGATCGAATCCGGCGAATTGGATCTCGATTCCAAGGTCTTCGACAGTGCGGCAGCGATCAAGGCCTGCCTCAAGATGATCCAGGAGCAAGCCGCTTCGGCGGGGCTGAAGCCGCTGGAATTCTCCCAGGACGGACCCGGTGGGATCATCGCCGACGAGAAGAAGATCGGCCAGATCATCATCAACCTGGTGTCCAACGCCATGAAGTTCACGCCCGAAGGCGGCTGCGTGGGGGTCGAAACCGCCCTGGCCGAAGACGGCCGTT
>JAHEKA010000295.1 GCA_024638585.1 Rhodospirillales bacterium | reverse complement strand
CCGCCCGTAGTCAGCGCCGAACTGGGACCTGCAGAGCCTCCCAGGGGATCAGGCAGGGCTTCCGAAGGTAGCTCATCCGGTAGGTGAGCCAGGAGTAGACGTCGAGCGCCAAGGGTGAGCCCTTGAGCGCTTTGAGGGCCCGGAGGTCGATCGGCACCGCGTGGGCTACGAGTTCGTCATAGAACTCGGTGCTCAGTAGAACGACCGAACTCCAGAGAGGCCGCTGCTTCGGATCGCGTGGCGACCACCAAAGCTCGTGCCTGTGGGCGATGGTGTAGCCGATGCCGGCGGCGTGGCCTTTGTCCTTGTCCGAGTAGCTGCAGCGGATGGTGGTGGAGAAGAGGCGGTGGAGCTGATCGCGGAGACGTGAAGTGGTCCCGCGCTTGAGGAAATCCTTGAGCACCGTGTGCCGCGCTTGCGCCACCGCCCCCATCATCACGTCGGAGCCGATGGTGACGATGCGGTCGACCGCGTCCAGCGCGATGGGTGGATCGCCCAACGCACCGGCGCCGTAGGCTTCGAGCGCCTCGACGATATTGCCGGTAAAGGTGAGATCGCCTTCGCGGGTGGCCTCGAACCCCGGCGCCTCGTCGCAGCACCAGACGATGGTATCGGCGGCGGCTTCGATCTCCTCGACCTTGTAGCGGTCGGCAATACTCTTGTAGGCGGCGAAATAGAGCACCTTGGACCCGGCCGCGCGCATCGCCTGGCCGACCGAAAACAGCACCGCGTTACCGAGCCCGCCGCCCGCCAGCAGCACCGTCTCGCCGCCCGGCGTCTCCGTCGGCGATCCGGTCGGCCCCATCAGGACCACAGGCTCGCCCGGCTTGAGAAGCGCGCAGAGGTCCGACGAGCCGCCCATCTCCAGCGCGATGACGGAAACCAGGCCGGCCTCGCGGTCGACCCAGGCGCCGGTCATGGCGAGGCCCTCCATGGCGAGGATGGTGTCGTCGGTGCGCGGGGCGAGGGATTCGAAATTCTGCAGGCGGTAGAACTGGCCCGGATGAAAGGCCCGGGCGGCGGCCGGCGCATGGACGATGACCTCGACGATGGTCGGCGTCAGGCGATGCACCTCACGCACGGTGGCGCGCAGCTCCTTGTTGATGGCGGCCATCAGGTCCGCCGGCGCCGGGCCGGTCGCCGGACGCTTTTCCATCACCCGGCCGATCACCGGGTAGCCCTGCTTGGCCGAGGCCATGGCCTTGACCACGTTGCCGGCGTAAGAGGGATGCAGATCGCCGAAGAAGGTGACGGCCCGGCCGTCCGGTTCCATCGCCGTCATCACGTTGGCCTCGGCCGGCTTGGTCGACCGTTCGGGCTCAACCGGATTGCCGTCCCCGTCCAACGCCTCGAAATACTTGCCGTGGATGGTGAAGCGGCCGGGATGCTCGCGCGCCAGCACCGTGTTGGGCTGGGTGCCGGCGGCGACGATCACGGTGCGCGCCGGCAGGGTGACGGTCTCGCCGGTGTCCTGGATGCGCCCGCCATCGGCCACCTCCATGCGGGCGCAGCGCAGGCGTGCGGCATGGCCGTGTTCGTCGAGCTCCACATCGACCGGCGACAGCCCTTCGGCGAAGCGGATGCCCTCCTCCATCGCCTTGGCGACCTCCTCGTGATTGAGGGTGTAGGACGGGCTGTCGACCATCCAGCGGCGATAGACCACGGTGGAGCCGCCCCATTGATCGATTAGGTCGCTGATGCGGGGCGCCCGGCGCTCTTCGCGCGCCTTGGCATGCTCGGCGGCGATGGCCCGGCCATGGGTCAGGAACTCATCGGCGATCTCGGCCTCTTCCGGGGTCCAGGCGGCGCGCACCGCGGCCTCGCCGTTCTCCGCCACCAGGGCCTCGTAGCGGTGCAGGAACTTCTCCACCTGGACCGGGTAATAGGCACGCGCCTCGGTGGCGGTGTCGATCGCGGTCAGGCCGCCGCCGATGACGGCGACCGGCAGGCGCACCTGGAGGTTGGCGATGGAGCTTTCCTTGGCGGCGCCGGTCAGCTGCAGCGCCATCAGGAAGTCGGAAGCCGCGCGCACGCCGCGGGCCAGCGCGTTCTTCATGTTCAGGATGGTCGGCTTGCCGGCACCGGCGCACAGCGCGATGTGATCGAAACCCGCCTCCAGGGCGCTTTCCACGGTCATGGTCCCGCCGAACCGCACGCCACCGATCATGGCGAAGTGCCGGCGCCGCTCCAGCAAAAGGCGGATCAGCTTCAGGTAATTCTTGTTCCAGCGCACGGTGATGCCGTATTCGGCGACGCCGCCGAAGCCCGCCATCACCCGGTCGTCGAGCGATTCAAAAAGCGCCTCGATATTGCGGATGGGCTCGAACGCCACCCGCGCGCCGGCGGCATCGACGCCGGAGATGACCGGCGGCAGCGGCTCGATCTTGAGCCCGTCCACCGCCACCACGGCGTGACCCTCGTTCATCAGGTGATGGGCCAGGGTAAAGCCGGCGGGCCCCAGTCCCACCACCAGCACCTTGTAGCCGCTTTCGGGCCTTGGCAGCGGCCGGGCGAGATTGAGCGGATTCCAGCGCGTCAGCAGGCTGTAGATCTCGAACCCCCAGGGCAGCTCCAACACGTCCTTCAGAACCCGGGTTTCGATCTCCGGGATATTGACCGGCTCCTGGCGCTGGTAGATGCAGGACTTCATGCAATCGTTGCAGATGCGGTGCCCGGTGGCCGCCGCCATGGGGTTGTCCACGGTGACCGTGGCCAATGCCGCAAGGGTCAGCCCGTCCGCCTTCAACGCGTTCATCTCCGAGACCCGCTCTTCCAGCGGGCAGCCGGCCAATTGCACCCCGAAGGGCGAATCCTGAAAACCACCTTGCTTGCGGTCGACCAGGCCGTGGGCGCAGGAATCCTTGCCCTGGTTGTGGCAGAAGATGCAGTAATTGGCCTGATCCAGCGCGTGCTTGAGGTCCATGCCGAGATCGGTCAGGGCGAAGCCTTCGCGCAGCCGGCGCGGATGATCGGGGCCCAGTTCCAGGTGCGCAATGCCATCCTCCTTGATCCTGCGCACATCGACCAGACGCAGCGGGTCGATCTTTTCCGGCACCTTGAACAGGACGCCGTCGGCGAAGCGCTTGCGGCCCATGACCGACAAGGTCGCCCAGCCGGCAAACTGCTCCGCCGTCTCGATGGCGCCGGCATTGGCGTCTTCATCCTCAAGCCAACCCATCACCGCTTCGGCGAAGGCTTCCTCGGAGAACGGGCCGATCATCTTGGTGAGCTTGACCTCCAAGGTCGGGCCGTCGACGGCATCGACGTCTTCCGCCTTGACCTTGCGCACGGCCCGGCGCTGGACGAACAGCCGCTTGCAGCGATACAGCGGCGCCATGGCGTTGTGGCGCTGGGCGAGATCGGCAATTTCCTTTTCGATGCCGAACAGGGATCCTAAGAAATCCTCGAGATGAGGACCGAGATCGATAAGAAGCTGGGAATGATCCTTGGGCGCGAGAGCTTCCGGATCGGCGCGCCCGGCGTCCAGGCGCTGGGCGAGATCGGCATCCGCCGCCTTGACATGATCGATGAACGCGGCGTCCACCCGGGCAATGCCCGCGTCGTCATATAGGTCCTCGAAAGCGAGGCCCAAGGGGAGGTTCAATTCACTCATCGGTACTCATATCCGTTTCCCCGCCAGGGCCGTGCGGTAGGCCCGGCTCCCCTCGCCGTTGTATCAGGCAATGTGTGTTGGCGCCGTGCCCGACCCGGGCGGGTGTGTTTTAACCGAACCAGCCCTCGCGGTCGATCCATTCCTGTGTCCGCTGCGACACTTCGGACGGACTCCGGCCTTCGGCGCGCCAACCGTCACGCGCCTCGGCGAGGGCGTCCAGCCTGCCCTGCCATTCCGGACCGAACAAGCCTTCCAGGTGCTGGCGCAGCGCCCGGGCAAGGCCGGGGGACCGGCCTCCGGTGGACGCGGTCAACAACAGATCGCCCCGGCGCACGGTGGCCGGCAGATGGAAATCGCACCATTGGATGCGATCTTCGACGTTGATCGCCACGCCCAACGCCCGCGCGGTTTGGGCGATCCCTTCGGCCAGGGCATCTTCCAGGCCCGCGACCAGGACCAGGTTGGCGTCTTCAAGGTCTTTGCGCTCCGGGAGGCCGGGTGTAAGCCGCGCACCGGCCAGGGCGGCAAACGCGTCATCGGTTTCGGTATGCAGACTGGCGACGAACTCATCGAAGATGGGTTCACGATTTCCCGCGTCGACGTACGCCC
>JAHEKA010000294.1 GCA_024638585.1 Rhodospirillales bacterium | reverse complement strand
TCTCCACCCGGCCCCGGTCCCAAAGATCGGCATCAGCCGCTTCATCACCGTGGCGCAGACGGATGCGGAGGCACTGGCCACCGCGCGGCGCGCCTATCCCGATTGGCATTCCAGCTTCGAATACCTTTTCCGGCACTACGGCGGCCGGCCCAACCATCCCAGACCGGACAGCTTCGATCCCATGATGGAGCGCGGCCTCGCCATCGCTGGAGCGCCGGACACCGTGAGCGCGTTTCTCGCCGATCAACTGCGCGAGTCGTCCGCCGATTACCTGATCGGCCAGTTTGCCTATGGCCACCAAACGCCCGACGAATGTCTGCAAACGGTGGCGTTGTTCGCCGAGCAGGTGATGCCGGCGTTGCGGGTTTCGGCCCGATAACGGGTCTCAGGACGCGGCGGCCCCGCCCGCGGCTTGGCGTCCGGCCGGGGCGAAGCCGCTCAAGGCGAACCAGTCCTTGAACTTCCGAACGTCGTCGCGACTGCCTTCGAGATCGAGCGCGTTCTCCCGGGCCGCGGCCTCCAGCGAGACATGGCCGAGCCAAACCTCGACCATGGTCTTGATCGGTGAGGAAACGAAGAGATCGGGATCGAAGCCGGGGTCCTTGATGCAGAGGTCCGGGCTGCCCTGCTCGAACACCAGCCAATAGCGGCGTTTCGCGACCGGCACGCCGGAGAACCGGAACTCGACGACGAAGCGGGCCTTGTCGGGAAGCTTGTTCTCCGTGATGTTGCGGCGGATGTCCCACATCAGCAGGTCGGGATCCAGGTTCTCCTCCGCCACCAGGTCGCTCCGCACCCAGCGCTGGGCCCAGGTGCCCATGCCCTCTATCAGGGGATAAAGCTCCTCCCCCGCGCGCGTGAGATGGTATTCGGAGCCCCGCCCGGTGGGCACGGGCCGGGTCTCGACAATGCCGGCGTATTCGAGCTCTTTCAGGCGCTTGGACAAGAGCGCCGAAGACATGCGCGGCAGGCCGCGTTGGAGATCGTTGAAACGCACGCTGCCGCACAACAGCTCGCGCACGACCAACGGCACCCAACGCTCGGTCAGGATCTCCGCCGCCCGCGCGATCGGGCAGAATTGACCGTATCCTTTTCCCCCTGCCATGGCCTGAAAATAGCGCTGAGCAACGGTTTGGGCAACTTCATATCTTGAAGTTGCCGGGCCGGGGCGGCGGCGGCATCCTGTCTCCAACATCAAGACAGGCAATGGAGACTTCACATGACCACCTCGATCGACCTCAATACCCTGGTTCACGAAATCGGTCCTGACTTCGCCGCTCGCGCCGCCGAGTCGGACGCCAACGACGCCTTCGTCGCGGAGAATTACGAGACGCTCAAGACCCGCAAGGTCTTTTCCGCACTGGTGCCGGCGGATTTGGGCGGCGGTGGCGCCAAGCACAGCGAGATGTGCGCCTTCGTCCGCCACCTCGCCGGCTATTGCCCGTCGACGGCGCTGGCGCTCTCCATGCACCAGCACCTGACGGCGGCGGCGGTGTTCAATTATCTGAACGACCGCCCCGGCTGGAAGGTTCTGGAGAAGGTGGCGGGCGGCGACCTGGTTCTGGTCTCGACCGGCGCCAATGACTGGCTCGGCTCCAACGGCGAGGTAGAGCGGGTCGAGGGCGGTTTCAAGATCTCCGCCAAGAAGCCCTTCGCGACCGGATCGCCGGCGGGTTCCGTGCTGGTGACTTCCGCGCCCTACGAGGATCCGGCCGAAGGCTGGCAGGTGTTGCATTTCCCGGTGCCGCTCAATGCCGAAGGTGTTTCATTCGCCGGCGACTGGAAGGCCATGGGCATGCGCGGCACCGGGTCCCAGACGGTGATCCTGGACGGCGTGTTGGTGCCGGAAGAGGCGGTGGCCCTGCGCCGGCCGCGCGGTGCCTATCACCCGGCCTGGAACGTGATCCTGACCGTCGCCATGCCGCTGATCATGTCGGCCTATCTCGGCGTCGCCGAAGCGGCGGCGGAGATCGCCCTTGGCCAGGCCGCGCGCCGGGCCGATGATTCCGGGACCGCCTATCTGGTGGGGGAGATGAACAACGAGCTCGCGACCTGCCGCATGGCCGTCGAGTCCATGGTCGCCATCACCAACGATTGGAACTTCGAACCGGCGGTCGAGACCGCCAACGACATCCTGACGCGCAAGACCATCGCCGCGAAAGCGGCCATCGCCACGGTGGAAAAAGCCATGGAGATCACCGGCGGCGCCGGGTTCTTCCGCGGCCTGGGGCTGGAGCGCCTGCTGCGCGATGTCCACGGGGCGCGCTATCACCCGTTGCCGGAAAAGGCGCAGCAGAGCTTCTCCGGCAGGCTGGCGATGGGACTGGATCCGATCGCCGATGCCAAACCGATGGAGCCCAAGGCCTCCAAGATGGCCAAGGCGATCGCCGCCTGAGGCGGGATCCAGCCGCATCGCGCGGCGATGAAATACGGCGGCGGCCCTCCATCGGGGGCCGCCGTTTTTCTCTCGATTCCGTCGTGAGATGTCGAATAGAGATGTAATAAAAATAACTGTGGTTGTAACTCCGAGGCCGCATTACGATGGCTTCACTTTTTTGTTCAACAGGCAGTATCGATACAGGTTTAACGCGCGCAATTTCGCGCCTGGCCGATTTTTGAATATTTCAGCGTGAAAGCATGACCAAAACGAGATCGCATAACATGATGAAATAACGTTATAAAATTATATTTATATCTTGAAACAAACAAATTTGTGAAGAATTTTCTCAATTGACTCCCGCGTGGGTTGGAGATTACTGTTCAACCACAGCAAGTCAGAATCTGATAGAAACTCGCAAAACATGTCCCGTCCTTCGGATCTTTTCCAAAGGATCCCGCGGGCATGATGCAAAAAAGTATTGCTATAGTTGTAACAAAAACCGGGACCGCACTTGGGGGCGGGTCCGCTTGGAGCAGAGGGGGGATCCATGCTCAAGCGCTGCCTCATCGCCGTCTTCTTCGGACTTTTCGTACTCATCGTCGGGCCGGAAGGCCAGGGCCCCAAATCCGCGTCGGCCTATTGGTCGGGGGCGAATACGACCTGTCCCGACAAGCCCGGAATCAGTGGGCTGGCCGGCCAATGTGCCTCGGTGGCCGATGCCTGCAAGAGCTGGGAAGCGTTCTACAACTGGCCGTGGATCAAGACCAGGCCGAGCTACTACACCGGCCAAATCTTGAAGGGCTTCGTTTGCGTCCTCTTGCGCCAGACCGTCCTTGGTCCCATCGAACATGGGATCGCGACGAGCCCCGACTGTCCGTCGGGGGTCGCCGCGCCGTTGAGCAATTCCGGGTGCGTCGATCAAAATTCAAAGGAGAGCGCCCTTGGGCGCTTGACCTGTCCGAATCCGGACGCGTCGGGGAAATCCGATTCGATCGCGCCGGGCAATATCGGCCTCGCCAATCCGGTCGGTCTCATGGGATTCAACAAGTTCCAGGAAGCCACCGATTTGGAAACGGCGGGCCCGGAGCCTTTCCGGTTCACCCGCTATTACAACAGCCGGTCAAAGAGAATCTGGATGCAAGGCTTCGGCCTCGGCTGGCGGCACAACTTTGACCGCTGGATGCGCTTCTATCCCTCTTGGAGCGCCGTCAGCAAGGTCTACATGGTGCGGCCCGACGGCCAGCTCATCACCTTCACCAAGTCCGGCTCGAATTACAATCCAGCCAAGGAATTCAAGAACGTCAAGCTGACCTACAATGGCACGACCGAGGAATACACTTATCGGGATGCCGACGGGACCGTCGAGTTCTATCATAAGTATGGAGGTCTGCGGCGGTATACGATGCCGAGCGGCAACACGATCACCATCTCCAACGTCTACATCCCGGAGATCGACGACTACCGCATATTTTACGCCACGGACTCCTTCGGGCGCCAGATGGTGTTCGACCACGCGCTCGACGGGTCGCTGACCAGTGTCACGGCGCCCGACGGCCGCATTACCAAATACGTTTACGACAATGCCTTTCTCACGACCGGCAGCCCCAACAACAACCGCCTGAAGGAGGTGATCTATCCCGACGACACGCCGGGGACCGACGCCGACAATCCGCGCGTCCTCTATCACTACGAGGATGCCAATCATCCCTTCTCGCTGACCGGCATCACCGACGGGTGGCGTGATGAGGCCGATCTCGACCATGCGTACGACAAGGACACCAAAGACGATCGGGTCGATCCCGAGTTGCTTGATGGTCGGCAGAATGATCGGAACCGTGAGCAGCA
>JAHEKA010000293.1 GCA_024638585.1 Rhodospirillales bacterium | reverse complement strand
CTCAGGAAGACTTCTTGCTCTTCTTCTTTTTCTTCTTGGTGCGGCACATCTTCTTGTTCTTCACCAGATCCAAGCACTTGAATACTTTACCTTTGGTCACCGCGGCCCGTGCCAGCTTGGCAACGCTGGCCGGGGTCGAGAGGATCTGATTCACCACCTGTTGGACTTCGACGCCGGACACCGGATTGATCTCCAAACGGCGCTTCTTGGCTTCTGCGTTGAACTCCTTGGACGTGACGGCGGCATCGAACGCTGCGCGCAGGGCCGCGACCCGGTCGGCCGGCACGCCCGGGGTCGTCAGGACCGGCCTGCCGATGCGCGAGGCCATGACCATCAGCTTGAGCACCTTGGTTTCCGCCTCGTTGCGTCCGAGCTCCCAGATCAACGGCACGTTGGGAAGATCAGGCGCGCGTTTCAGCCCCATCTGTATGGGCAGGATGAGCTGCTTCTTTTCCATGTACTGGGGCGTGATGCTCTTGATCGAGGCCCAGGCATTGGAGCCGCGCCCGTCGATTTCGCCGCGCTCCATGGCGAGGTTCATCTGTGACCCGCCCTTGAAGCCGATAAGGACTTTCAACTTGGTGCCGAGGATATTGTTGAGCGCCCGGGGATACTGCACAGAGGTAGAAGCCGCCCCGGTGCCGCCGACGATGATTTCCTTCTTGCGAAGATCCTCCCAGGTCTTGATGCCCGTGGTATGCCACAGCATCAGGACGTTGTTGCCCTCGTTCGAATTGCCGATCCATACGAACTTGCTCATATCGATCTTCTTATGCTTTTCCGGCCAGACGATCTGGGCGAACGGCAGGCCCTGGCTGAGGGTGCCGATGACAGAGCCATCCCGGGCCGCCTTTACGGACATGTATCTCGCCGCGATGCGGTGTCCGGCCCCCGGCATGTTCTGGGCGATCATTTTCGGATTTCCGGGAATGAACTTGCGCATGTGGCGGGAGATGAACCGGGCGTATAGGTCATAGCCGCCGCCCGGGCTGGTCGAGATGATGACCCGCATCCGCTTGCCCTTGTAGAACTCCTCCACAGAGGGGCCGGCGGCATCTGCCGGCGTGCTGAGTGCTGCCACGGCGGCAAGGCCGCCCAGTCCCAGAAAGAGGTTTCGTAACATTGAATTATCTCCCGTGTGTCAGTCGAAATGGCCCTATTGCGGGCCGGTGTGATTATGGCAACAGGTTCACATCGCAGGGGCCCCCTGTCAACCGGGGTAAGCAGGTCCCGATCAGGCGTCGGCGTTGTCCACCAGCCTCGGAAAAACGCCCTCGGGCTTGGGAAGCGCGGTTCCGGGCGCCAGAGCGCTCTCTTCCTTGATCTGGGCGAAGGTGCGGGCATCGTCAGGCACCGCGAGCTGGTCCAGCAGGCGGGCCGCCGCGCCCGGGATGATGGGCTGGGCCAGGATCACGACGGTGCGGATCGCCTCGGCCAGGGTATAGAGAACCGTCGCCATGCGCGCGGGATCGGTCTTCTTCAGCGCCCAGGGTTCATTGGCGGTGATATAGGCATCGGCGGCACTCACCGCGGCCATCAACTCCTGCAGGGCGATATGGAAGCGCTGCTGGTTCATTTCCTGGCGCATGGCCACGAGGAGGCGCGGTCCGCAATCCAGACGCAGGTTTGTATCGTCATCGGTGAAATCAGCGGGGTCCGGCACTTGAGCGTCGCAGTTGCGTTGGATCAGGGTCAGGGTCCGTTGCGCCAGGTTGCCGATGCCGTTGGCGAGGTCGCCGTTGACACGCTGGACCATGGCGGCGCGGGAGAAGTCGCCGTCGTTGCCAAACGGGACCTCGCGCAGCAGGAAATAGCGCACCTGGTCGAGGCCGTATTCCTCCACCAGGGCCAGCGGATCGATGACGTTGCCCAGCGATTTCGAGATTTTTTCGCCCTCGTTGGTCCACCAGCCGTGGGCGAAGACCCGTTTGGGCGGCTCGATCCCGGCCGCCAGCAGGAAGGCCGGCCAATAGACCGCGTGGAAGCGCAGGATGTCCTTGCCCACCATATGCAGGTCCGCCGGCCAGTAGGTCTGGAACGCCTCCGAGTTGGTGTCGGGGTAGCCCACCGCCGTCAGGTAATTGGTCAGCGCATCGAGCCAGACATACATCACATGGTCCGGATTGTCTGGCACGGGCACGCCCCATTGGAAGCTGGTGCGCGAGACCGACAAATCCTGAAGGCCGCCGGAGACGAAGCTGACCACCTCGTTGCGCCGGGTGTCCGGCGCGATGAAATCGGGATGCGCGTCATAGAATTCCAAAAGCCGGTCCTGCCAGGCGGACAGGCGGAAGAAGTAGCTGGGCTCTTCCACCCACTCCACTTCCGCGCCGGTGCCGGTCGGCGCCAACAGCTTCCCGTCCTCGCCCTTGATCAGTTCCGATTCGCTGAAGAAGGCCTCGTCGCGCACCGAGTACCAGCCGGCATAGGTGCCAAGGTAGATCTCTTCTCGTTCGATCAGGATGCGCCAGAGGTGTTGGACCGCATCGATATGGCGCGGCTCCGTGGTGCGGATGAAGTCGTCGTTGGTGTATCCCATGGTAACGGCGAGATCGCGGAAATTGGCGGAGTTGCGGTCGGCCAGCTCCTGGGCGCCGATGCCGAGGTCGTCGGCCGCCTTCTCCACCTTTTGTCCGTGTTCGTCGGTGCCGGTCAGGAACATCACTCGGCGCCCGTCCAGCCGCATGAACCGCGCCAGTGCGTCGCAGGCCAGCGTCGTATAGGCGTGGCCGATATGCGGCACGTCGTTGACGTAGTAGATCGGCGTCGTGACGTAATAGGGCTCCTCGCCCATGGGCGTGATCCTTCCGGGACTTGGACCGCCGCTCAGGATGCGACGCGGGCCAGAGCGAAAAAGGCGTTGAGCAGCACCTGCTTACGGTCGAGATTGACCCTGCTTGCGCGGGCAAACAGGCGGTTGATCTTTTCCCATACCTCAATCCATTGATCAAGGCTGCCGGCGGTGGAGAGCCGGGCCATCACGTCGGCTTCTCCGGCCACCAGTTCAGGCGGGAGTTGGCCCACGGCCCGGGCGCGGATCAACCGGGCCAGCCACCAGCCAAGCAGCGCCGTCATCACCTCGAACCCGTCCCGGGTGCCCGGTTCGGGCTTGCTCCTGGCCAGTGCTTCGGCCAGCCCATGCAGACGGGCCGTATCCAACTGCGGCAGAAGTGACATCTGCCCCATCAACTCACCATAGAGCGCGAGCCCTCCCGCATCCGCAAGCTCCAACGCCCGGCCGATTGAGCCTTCGCCCAAGGCCGCAAGTTGGGCCGCCTCTTGCTGTGCCAGTTCCGGACGGTAATCGCCGAGCAGGGCTTGCACCGTTGCCGGAGGCAGCGGCTTGAGGGCGAGCTTGCGGCAGCGCGAATGGATGGTCGGCAGCAGCCGCCCCGGCGCGTGGCTGACCAGGAGGAGCACGGTTCGCGCCGGCGGTTCCTCCAAAGTCTTCAGAAGCGCGTTGGCGGCATGACGGTTCATATCCTCCGCGCCATCGACGATGACCACCCGCCAGCCGCCCTCGCCTGCGGTCAGTGACAGGAAACCCGAAACCTTGCGCACGTCGGCGGCGACGATTTCCGAACGCAGGCGCTTGGCACGCTCGTCATATTCGCGCTGCAGGATCATGAGGTCGGCATGACCGCCCGAGGCGATGCGGTGAAACAGCGGATCGCCGGGATCGAGCCAGAGGTCGTCCTCCTGGGGTGCGGGACCACCGAAAAGGCTGTCTTGCCCCCCCTCCTCCGCCCGCCCGGCGAGCAGCCAGCGGGAGAAGCGATGGGCCAGTGTGGCCTTGCCGATGCCCCTGGGGCCGGTCAGCAGCCAGGCGTGATGCAGCCGGCCCGAACCGGCCGCATCGGCGAGGGTCGCCTCGGCCTGTTCATGGCCCAACAGTTTGGGATTTGCCCTTGGCTCCGGCGCGCCGCCCGATTGGGTATCGGTCTCTTGCAGGCTCATGACGCGAGAAGCCTTTCCGTCACCGCCGTGGCAATTTCCGTGGCCACGTCGTCCACGGGGCGTGTCGCGTCGATGATGACGCAGCGCGCGGTATCGGCCGCGGCTATGGCGAGGAACCCGTCCCGAAGCCGCTGGTGAAACACCCGGTCCATGCGCTCGTAGCGGTCTTCACGGCTGTGGGGCGGGCCGTCCTGGGCCCGCTTCCCTGCTCGGGCCAGCCCCTCGTCCACGGGCAGGTCCAGCAGCACCGTGAGGTCGGGCGTCAATC
>JAHEKA010000292.1 GCA_024638585.1 Rhodospirillales bacterium | reverse complement strand
GTCCTCGGGTTGAGCGAAATCAGCAGACCGCTGAACAGTTTCCTCAACGAGGTCTTCCAATACCTGCCGCGTTTGATCGGGCCGGTGATCCTCATCCTTATTGCCTGGATCGTCGCCAAACTTCTAAGGGTGTTGGTGGTTCGCGCAATCGGCGCAACCAGGCTGGAGGAACGGCTGCAGGCGGATGCCGACATTGGCGGGGGACCTGGCGGGACCCTGGCCGAAACCGCGGGCGAAGCGGCCTACTGGCTGACTTTCCTGGTTTTCCTGCCGGCTATTCTCAGCTCCCTCGAACTGGAGGGTCTTCTCGGTCCCGTCCGGGTGGTGGTGGACGAACTCCTCGGCTACCTGCCTAATCTGCTGGCCGCCGCCCTGATCCTGTTCATCGGTTGGTTCGCCGCCCGTATCGTGCGGAAAATCGTCGCCAACCTTCTCGCCGCGATCGGCACCGACGGTCTCAGCGAGAGGATTGGTCTCCGCGCGGTCTTGGGGGATCAGACATTGTCTGGCCTGATCGCTTTGATCGTTTACGTCGTGATCCTGATCCCTGTGATCATCGCGGCTCTGAACGCATTGGAACTCAACGCGATCACACAGCCCGCAAGCTTGATGCTGAACAAGATTCTCGCGGCTCTGCCCAATCTGTTCGCGGGCGCCCTGATCCTCGTCGTGTCCTATGTCGTGGCGAAGCTGGTCTCCAGCCTGGTCGCCGGGCTTCTGGCCGGTTTCGGGTTCGACACGCTGCCACAAAGGCTGGGTCTCGGGGGTGCGGTGACCAGCGGAGGCCGGACACCGTCGGAGATTGCCGGCTTCGTCCTGTTGGTGGCCATCATGCTTTTTGCCACGGTAGAAGCACTTGACCTCATCGGCTTCTCTGCGGTCGCTGATCTTGTGTCCCAGTTCCTGGTGTTTACCGGCCATATCATCGTGGGCCTTTTCATCTTCGGACTGGGCCTCTATCTTGCGCAACTCGCGGCCAAGCTCATAAAGGATTCGAGCCTGCCGAATGCCGATCTTTTGGCGACACTGGCCCGGATCGCGATCATCGTCCTGGCGCTGGCAATGGGGCTCGGCGAGATGGGGCTTGGCGACGAAATCGTTGGTTTGGCTTTCGGATTGACCCTGGGAGCCATCGCCGTGGCATTGGCCATAGCTTTCGGGCTCGGAGGGCGCGACGCCGCGGCTCGGATCGTGGCGAAATGGACGAACGGCACGCCGTCGACCGGCGGCCGGCCCAAAGAGGACTAGTCTCGTCTTGCGTTCCAGGGGAGGATGGACCGCCAGCCCATCCTCCCCGATCCTGTCCGGGACTTGACTTGGTTTCCGGGCTACCTTCGCCAGATGTCGCCGCGCCCTGATTAATTGAGGAATGGGTTGGCACATGTTTGGCGCCGCCAAATCAACGCGATACGTGTTCCATTGCTTGTGCTTGGCCGTGGCCGCGATTGCGCTATGGCTTGGCCCGGCACCCGGTGCCTACGCCGAGGATCCGATCACCTACAGCGTAAAGGTCCGGGGCATCAAAGATGCGGATTTTCGAAAATCCGTGATTGAGGCCTCGGGGCTGACCGCCAAATCGCTGCGCCAGGTGCTCAGCCTCAGGGCCCTGCGCCGGCGGGTCGAAAACAGTATGGAGCGCGTGTCCGCCCTGCTGCGCGCCCGGGGTTATTACGCTGCGGACCAAGAATTCACGGTCGCGGAGAAGGGCAAGGATGCGGCCGATGTCACCCTGCGGATCGATCTGGGCGCGCTTTACAAGATCGGCACGTATTCCTTGATCCTGACCGAGCCGCGCATCGATAACAGAAAAATCGCCGTTCCCTTCAAGCAATTGGGCTTCAAGCCCGGTGACGCGGCCCGCTCTGACGTCGTGGCAGGGTCCGACGCCAAGCTGCTGGCCTGGCTTGCCCGCACGTCTTATCCCCTCGCCCGCATTGTCAAGCGACGCAATGTGGTCGATCACAAAGCGCGGACACTGTCTGTTGAGGTCACTCTGGACAGTGGTCCCTTTGTGCGTTTCGGAGACACCAGGATCGAAGGATTGCGGGATGTCGACGCCGTGGTGGTCCGCCGCCGGGCGGTCTGGTCACGCGGCGCGCCCTATAACGCCGAAAAGCTGGAGGCGACCCGCAAGAAACTCAGGGGAACGGGGCTGTTCGCAAGCGTCATCGTGCGCCATGGGGAAAAAGCCGACGCCACGGGTCACCTACCCATCATCGTCAAGGTTACGGAGCGCAAGCACCGTTCGATCGGCGCGGGAGCCTCCTATTCCTCGACCGAAGGCGCGCTCGGCAAGCTGTTTTGGGAGCATCGCAACCTGTTCGGCGGCGGCGAGCAGCTCCGTGCCAGGATAGAAGGCGGCGAGATCCGCCAGGGCCTGTTCGGCGACTTTCGCATTCCTGATTTCGGAGCGCCGGAACAGGACCTGGTCCTCGACGCCCGCCTGGCCCGGGAATCGCCCGAGGGCTTCACCAGCCGCGAAATCGCCGCCGTCGCCCGATTGGAACGACGGATTTTCAAGATCTACAAAGTGTCAGCCGGCGTCGGCCTCGACCGCTCCGACGTGGAGGATGGCGAGACCAACGAAAATTTCACCTTTCTCACACTGCCGCTGACCCTGCGGCGGGACAGCACGAAGGACCTGCTCGATCCGCATTTCGGCGGCCGCGACACCCTGACGCTGACGCCCAATTTCGGCATCGTCGGGACCGATACCAATTTCCTCGCCGCCCAGGCATTCGATACCGTCTACCTGCCGGTGATCCGGGATGAGGTTCTGACCCTTGCCGGTTGGGCCCGCATCGGCACCATCATCGGGGCCAATACCACCGATGTGCCCGCCAACAAGCGGCTTTATTCGGGCGGAAGCGGTTCGGTCCGGGGCTATGCGCTCAACAGTATCGGGCCCTTGGATGCGCAAAACGATCCCGTGGGAGGCCGCTCCGCCACCGCGTTCGGCGTGGAGCTGCGCTGGCGTGTCGCCGGGCCTTTCGGATTGGTGGCCTTTACCGAAGCCGGCGGTGTTTATGACGATTCCATGCCCGAATGGGGCGACGATCTGTTCTGGGGCGCGGGCCTCGGGTTGCGTTATTACGTGCCGCGCATCGGTCCGATCCGGCTCGACGTCGCCGTGCCACTCAATCGCCGCAATTCCGTCGATGATGCGTTCCAAATTCTGGTAAGTCTTGGACAGGCATTCTGATGGCGATTCCCACCTGGGTTTCCAGAACCGCCCGCTGGACGGCAATTGGGACACTTGCCCTTGTCGTGGCGGTGGTGGCGGCATTCGCCCTGCTGCACACCCGGGCAGGGCTCGACTTCGCCGCGGAACACGCGAGCCGCGCCCTCAGCGATAAGCAAACAACCGTCCGCATCGTAGGATTATCGGGATCAGTCGCGTCTTCGCTCCGGCTCTCGAGGATCACGCTCGCCGATGGAAAGGGCATATTCGCCGAGGTCAAGAACGCCCGGCTGGATTGGCGGCCCTGGTCCCTTTTCGGCGGCGTCCTTGAAATCGACGCTTTGACGGCCGAGCGGGTTTCTTTGCGGCGCCTGCCGGAATCACAGCAGAAACCGCCATCAGGTGGCGGACCTTTGGTCTTGCCGTTCGGTCTCAGGGCGCAACATGTGGTGGCGGAGGAGATCAGCCTGGGCAGCGAAGTCTTTGGCGAGGCTCAGCGCCTGACCGCCGCGGCCTCACTCACCGTGCTCCCGGCCCCGGCCCGGGCTCGGATCGCGGCCAAACTGAAGCGCATCGACGGCGCGCCCGATAAGGCGGAGGTTGAGTTCGAGTATTCCGCCCGACCCGCCCGTTTTGCCGCACGCATCGCCGTTGAGGAACCGGCCGGTGGCTTGCTCGCCCGCTTGGCCGGCCTGCCCCGGGGCACCCCCCTGTCGGTCACCCTGAACGGAGATGGACCGTCCGATGCCTGGAAGGGGCGATTCCAAGCGAGCGCGGGCAGCACAATTGGTGCGGCATCCGCGGTCGAGATTGCATTGCAAGGCCCCGGCATCACCCTCGGGATCGATGGAACGGCGCGGATTGCTCCGCTGCTTCCCGACAAGGCCCGCCCCTTCGCGACACCGGAGCTCCGGCTTCGCGCCAACCTTGGCGTCACCCCGGGAAAAACCGTCGAAATCTCTATGTTTTCTTTCGAGAGCGCCGCGGCGGCGTTTTCCGGATCCGGCACTTACGGCATCGCCGATGGATCGCTCAAGGGCGCCTT
>JAHEKA010000291.1 GCA_024638585.1 Rhodospirillales bacterium | reverse complement strand
CTCCGCCGCCTTGCCGGTGAGCCCCTTGGGCCGGAGGTCGACCAGCATGAGATGGGTGTCGGTCCCGCCGGAGACGATGTCGACGCCTTCGGCCAGCAGCGCTTCGGCCAGGATCCGGGCGTTGTCCTTGACCGCCGCGGCGTAGCTCTTGAACTCAGGGGTCAGCGCCTCGCCGAAGGAGACTGCCTTGGCGGCGATGACATGCATCAACGGGCCGCCCTGTGTGCCCGGGAAGACCGAGGAATTGATCTTCTTCCCCAAATCTTCGTCATTGGCGAGGATCATGCCGCCGCGCGGCCCGCGCAGGGTCTTGTGGGTGGTGGTGGTGACGACATCGGCGGTCTCCAGCGGGCTGGGATGGACGCCGCCGGCGACCAGGCCGGCGAAATGGGCCATATCCACCATCAGCAGGGCACCAACGGAATCGCAGATCTCGCGGAAACGGACGAAATCGATCTCGCGGGGATAGGCCGAACCGCCCGCCAGGATCAGCTTCGGCTTGTGCTCCTTGGCCAGGCTCTCGACCTCGTCGAAGTCGATCAAGGCGTCCTGCTTGCGCACGCCGTATTGCACCGCGTTGAACCACTTGCCCGATTGGTTGGGCGCGGCTCCATGGGTCAGATGGCCGCCCGCCGCCAGGGACATGCCGAGAAACGTATCGCCCGGCTGCATCACCGCAAAGAAGACCTGCTGGTTTGCCTGGGATCCCGAATGGGGCTGGACGTTGGCGTAGGCGCAGCCGAACAGGGCCTTGGCCCGCTCGATGGCAAGACGCTCCGCCACATCGACGAATTCGCACCCGCCGTAATAACGCTTGCCGGGATAACCTTCGGCGTACTTGTTGGTCAGGACCGAGCCCTGGGCCTCCAGCACCGCCCGGGAAACGATATTCTCCGATGCGATCAGCTCGATCTGATCCTGCTGGCGGGCAAGCTCGCCGCGCACGGCGGCGTAAAGGTCGGGATCGCGCTCGGCAAGGGATTCGCCAAAAAACGCTTCGGGACCCGCGGCCTCCAACTTATCTGAAACGGACGACATGATTACGGTTTCCTCAACTTTCTCTTTCTAACCCCACCATGGGCGCCGGGTGCGCTCATGACATCTTGGCGACCCGCCGATCGTGGCGCCCGCCCTCGAACTCCGTGGCCAGGAAGGCCCTGAGGCAATCCTTGGCGACCTCCGCGCCGATGAACCGGCCCCCCATGACCAGAACATTGGCGTTGTTGTGCTGCCGTGCGAGGCGGGCCGACAGGTTGTCGTGCACCAACGCCGCGCGGATCTCCCGGTGGCGGTTTGCGGCGATGCTCATGCCGATTCCCGAACCGCAAATCAGCACGCCGCGCTGGGCGCGGCCGTCGCGAATGGCCCCGGTCAGCAGTTCCGCGAAATCGGGATAATCAACCGAATCAATCCCATCTGTGCCGAGGTCGAGAACTTCGTACCCCAACTCCCCCAGCTCCCCCGTAAGGATCGCTTTCAGTTCGACGCCGCCGTGATCGGCGGCAATGGCGATGGACTCTCCCGGCACAAGAACACCCTTTCGGATCTTCGGCACCCGGCGATTTCACGCCGCCGGCTGCATGGCCGGTCTCCATACCATATGTCGGGGGCGCATGCCAGCCCGCCACTAGGTCTGTGGGGATGGTGGTTAACGCTCAAGAACCGGGGGGTCACAGCTTGGTGTAATCGTACTTGCCGCCATTCCATTCATAGAAAACATAGCCCGGCGCCGTGACGTCGCCCTTGCCGTCGAAACCGATCGTGCCCAACACGGTCTCGAACCCGCCCTTGGCCAGTTCGGCCCGGATCTTGGCGGAATCCACGCCGCCCGCCCGCTTCGCCGCCTGGGCGAAGACCTGGATGGCGCCATAGGTATAGAGCGTATACCCCTCGGCGTTGGAGCCCTGCTTCTTGAAGGTCTCCACCAGCGGCGCAACCTTCGGGTTCTTGCGCGGATCGGGGCTGAAGGTCATCAGCGTGCCCTCGCCCAGCTTGCCGGTGATGCTCCAGAACTCCTGGGTCACCAGGGCATCGCCCGAAACCATGCGGGTGGCGAGGCCCTGTTCCCGCATCTGACGGACGATCAGGCCCGCTTCGGCGTGGTAGCCGCCATAGAAAAGAATATCGATGTTGTTGGCCTTGAGCCGGGTGACGATCGCCGAATAGTCCTTTTCCTTGGGCGTCACGGTGCCGGTCAGCGCGATCTCGACGCCGCGCTTCTTGAGCTGCTTCGTGGTCTCCTCCGCAAGCCCTTGGGAATAAGCCTGCTTGTCGTGGACCACGGCGATGCGCTTGCCCTTGAACTTGTCGGCGATGAAATCACCCGCGACCTTGCCCTGCTGGTCGTCCCGGCCGCACACACGGTAGACATTGCCCATGCCGCGTTCGGTCAGCTTCGGGTTGGTCGAGCCCGGAGATATCATGATGATGTTTTCGGACTGATAGACCTGGGACGCGGGGATCGAAGAGCCGGAGCAGAAGTGGCCCGCGACGAACCGCACCTTCTTGTTGACCAACTGGTTGGCAACCGCCACCGCTTGTTTGGGATCGCACTGGTCGTCGCCGATCTCAAGCTTCAGTTGCTTGCCCAGCACGCCGCCCGCGGCATTGATGTCCTTGACCGCCTGCTCGGCTCCGGTCCGCATCTGCTCGCCGAAGGATGCGTATTGCCCGGTCATGGGCCCCGCGGTGGCGATGACGATGACGTTGGAATCGCTTTTCTGTGAATCGCATCCCGCGACCGCCAGGCAAGCGGCGGCCAGAAGAGAAAAAATCGACAGCGTCTTGAGATTCATGTCGAGCTCCCGCAGGGTCAAAGGGATGGCCTAAGCGTAACACCGGCTCCCGCTTTCGCAAGCCTTCCTCACGCCGCGGATCAGCGCTCCCGCCAGGACAGCGGGCCCGCCTTCTCAAACAGCCAAGGATATTGGCGCACCATGCGCTCGACCTGGCCAAGCCGCCAAGACAAGAGGCCGATGGCGATAATCGTCACGCCGTCGCGAAGGAAGCCTGAGGGAGAGAGCAACCCCCCGTCGAACAGGCCCCAGTGCAGGAAACGGTCGAACAGGGTCAGCAGCACTCCGTAGCCGACCACCTGCCAGTAGGAACGCCACGTGGCGGCGATCGCCCCACCCATCAGCCAAGCGCCGCCGCCGAACAGGCAGAGGGTGAGGCCGAGAAAGACCGGCCAGTCGGCGAAGAGGTTCATCCGTGGCCCCCTTCCAGGTAGGCCGCACGAATATCGGCGTCCGCCAGCAACTCCGCCCCGGTGCCTTCCATGCGGATCTCGCCGTTGGCCATGACATAGGCCCGATGCGCCAGGCCGAGGGCATGATAGGCATTTTGCTCGACCAGGAAGATCGTCATGCCGCGTTCCCGGTTGATCTCGCCGATCACCTCGAAGATCTGGCGCACCACCAGCGGCGCAAGGCCGAGGGACGGTTCGTCCAACAACAGCAGCCGCGGGCGGCTCATCAGCGCGCGGCCGATCGCCAACATCTGCTGTTCCCCACCCGACAAGGTGCCGCCGCGCTGGTTGCGCCGTTCGCCGAGAATGGGAAACAGGCCGAAAACGTAATCGAGATCGTCTCCAAAACGTGCCTCGTCCGCCGACAGCGCACCGATCTGGAGATTTTCCAGCACCGTCATGCGCGGAAAGATGCGCCGCCCTTCGGGCACATGGGCGATACCGAGCCGGGCGATATCGTGGGTCGCCAGATCGGTGATGTCGTTCCCCTGAAACAGGATGCGCCCGCCCCGGCCCCGAGGATCGCCGCAGATGGTCATCAAGAGTGTCGACTTGCCCGCCCCGTTGGCGCCGATCAAGGTCACGATCTCGCCGGGGCGAACTTCCAACTCGACCCCGTTAAGCGCGCGGATCGCGCCGTAATAGGCGGCAATTCCGCGGACCGACAACAGAGGCTGCTCCGCGGGCGCGCTCATCGCTCCTCTCCATCCAAGTCACCGGCCAAGTCACCGGCCAAGTCACCGCCCACGTCATCCGCCACGTCATCGGCGATATCCCGGGCGACCGCGGCAGGCAAGCCCTCCTCCTCACCAAGATAGGCTCGGATCACGGCCGGATCGTTGCGCACCGCATCGGGCGTGCCTTCGGCGATCTTGGCGCCATGGTCCAGCACCACGACATGATCGGAAATCTTCATCACAACGGACATGTCATGTTCGATCAAAAGAATTCCGGTCCCGTAATCGGCCCGAATCCCCAACAACAA
>JAHEKA010000290.1 GCA_024638585.1 Rhodospirillales bacterium | reverse complement strand
CCTGGGAAAGGGGCGAGTCGAAGCCATAAAGCCTGGCCGTGCCCTCCCACAGGATGCGGTCCTTGGCGTCCTGGCCCAGATCCGGACGGTCGAGCACGTAGCGCGCCGAATCCGGGATGCGGTGGGCGTGGGGGATGTCGCTGGCATAGACCCAGCAATCGGGGCCGTATTTGTTGACCATATAGGGCAAGAGGCCGTCATCGACCTCGAAACCGATGAAGATGCGCCCGGCCTGGATGTATTCCAGCGGTGTCATCTTCGGCAGTCCCCGTTCGACGATGGTCTTGTGGTGGGGGCGCAGGGCGTCCAACTCGACGCGGTGGCGGATGTTGTCGAGGGTAAAGTCCATCACCTCGCAGGCGAAATCGACCCAGGTGCAGCCGGTTTCCAGGAAGGAAACCCGGACATTGGGATAGCGATCCAGCAGGCCGGAGGCACAGATCGTCTTGAAACCGCGCACCACCGACATCAGGAACTGGTCCCCGGCCACGGACGGGAACGCCTTCATGGCGTCGAGCGCACCGGTCCCGGGATGGACGTTGATCGGCATGTCGATCTCGTTGGCGGTCTCCCAGATCGGGATGAAGTCCGGGTGATCGAGGGATTTCTCGCCGTATTCGCCCAACACCATGACGCCGACCGAGCCCATCTCCTTGGTGCGGATCATTTCGCGGACGGCTTCCTTGACGTCGAAGGCATCGATCACGGTGACCCATTTCAGCCGGTCGGGCGCTTGGTCGGAGATATCGGCGATCCAGTTGTTATACGCCCGGGTCAGGGCCTGATTCAGCGCTGGGTCCCCGGCCACCGGCCATTGCAGGAACAAGGTTGGGTAATTGACCGAAAGCCAGGTGTCTTCCGCATCCATTACCATTAGCCGGTCGGCGGCGCTGTGGAACTCGCCGCTTTCGTGGGGCCCGCGCCATTTGGCCATCCTTTGATATTCGGTGGAGACCTGGCCACCCTTCGATGACGGTGATCCGCCGATGCGGAGCCGCTCGCCGTCGATCAGCCAGATGTAGTCGTGCTCGAATTCGTCCGTTTCCACGACCACCGGCCTGCGGTCGCGGAAGGCGGGTTCCAGATAGGCGTCGGAAAAGGTCGCTTCCCATTCCTCGACATGGCCGTCGCCGTCCCAGGCGTTGATCGGATTGCTTGCCACGGTGCCGTCCCCGCTTGCTTTTGGTGATTTTGCCCTCGAATTCTAGGGGCCCGGGAAAGCCGCGGTCAAGCGAGGCCCCGGAGAGCCGCCCTTTCCAGGCGTGCGGGAAGGGGATAGAGTCAGGGTCAACAACACCTTCTGCCGATAGGGCGGAGGCGGAGATAAAAACACGGGAGGTCAGGTCATGAAAATTCAAGCGGCAGTGGCCGGCAGTTGCGCGGCGTTGATCGGAATGAGCGGGGCGATTGAGGCCCAGGCGGCGGACGGCGCCGCGTATTACAAGGGCAAGACGGCGACCTGGATCGTCACTTCCAGTCCGGGCGGCGGCCATGACTTTTGGGGCCGGCTGCTGGCGCGTCACACCGAAAAGGCCCTCCCTGGCTCCAAGTTCGTGGTCCAGAACCGTCCCGGCGCCGGCCATATCCTGGGCCTCAACCTGATCTATGCGGCCAAGCCCAACGGGCTCACCATGGGGAACTTCACCACCGGCGTTGCGCTGGCCCAAATCCTCGGGCGCAAGGGCATGCGGGCGGACCTCACCAAGATGTCGTGGCTCGTCAAACTGGCGTCGGAGCCCCGCACCATGATCGCGGGCCGGGATTCGCCCTACAAAACCTTCGAGGATGTGTTGAAAGCCAAGAAAACCTTGCGTTTTTCGGCCTCCGGTGTGGGATCGGGCTCTTACATGGATTCCTTCATGTTGGCCACCTCCTTCGGCATCCCGCACAAGATCATCACCGGCTATTCCGGATCCCAGGCGCCGCTGGCGATGATGCGGGGCGAAATCGATCTATGGATCGGCAGTGAGGATTCGGCGGAGGCCTATGTGCGCTCCGGGCGGGTGCGGGCCATCGGCCAGGTCGGTGGCAACATCAAGGGTGTCCAAGACATCCGAAAATTCGCCAAGACCAAGCAGGCTGAGGCGGTGACCCGCCTGATGTATTCCATGGGTCAGCTTTCGCGAATCGCCGCCGGGCCGCCGAATATTCCTTCCGACCGGCTGACGGCGCTGCGCGCCGCGATCAAGGCGGCGGTGACAAGCAAGGCGTTCCAGGCTGACGCGACGCGGGCGAAACGGTCGACCGAGCCGGCGTTTGGCGATGACGTCCGCAAGATGGTGGTTGAACTGATCAAGCAGCCGCCGGAGATCGTCGCCATGATGAAGAAGCTTGAAAAGGTCGAGGTGCAGATGATGAAGCATGTCGGCCCGGTCACCCAGATCAAGCGCGGTGGCCGGCAGGTCTTCATCAAGCACCAGGGCAAGGAAGTCTCCACCCGCATTTCCGGCTCCCGCACCACGGTCACCATCAACGGCAAGGCGGATAAGCGCAAAAACATTAAGGCGGGCATGACCTGTACCTTCACCTATCCGAGGCCCGGCGCGGAATCGAAACGCGTCGATTGCCGGGGCTGATCGATGGCGACAGCGCGCCTTGCCAATCCCTGGACCCCCAGCGCGCGCCGGCGCAAGCCGGCGCGGCTGATGGCGCGGATCGAGGAATCGGGCCATTGGTTGCCGGACGAGCTCGCCGGCACCGATGCCTGGGTCTATCGCCTCGAAGACCGGGAAATCGCCGACGTGCTGGACGCCGTGGCCGGCGTCGAATCCCGCGGCCTTGACATCAAGGACATCACCCGCGCGGATTTCGCCCTGCCGGTCCTCGCCCCGGCGCTCGCCGACATCAAGGCGGAACTGATGGAGGGACGAGGCTTCGCCCTGGTCCGCGGCCTGCCGATCGAAGGGCGCAGCGCGTATCAGAACATCGCCGCCTATTGGGGCATCTCCACCCATATCGGCCGTGCCTTTTCGCAGAATGCCGAGGGCCACCTTCTGGGTCACGTGATCGACCAGGGCCAGACGGTCAAGACCGCCAATGGGCGGGGCTACCGTTCCAGCGAACGGCTCAACTTTCATGCCGACGGCTGCGACGTGGTGTCGCTCTTCGTGCTGCGGCTCGCCAAATCGGGGGGTGAGCACCGGCTGTGCAGTTCGGTGGCGCTCTATAACGAGATGTTGCGCCGGCGGCCCGAGCTGGCCGAGGCGCTGACCTATTATTTCTATTGCACCCGGCGGGGCGAGATTCCGGTCGGCGAATCCAAGCCCTGGTTCCGCCAGCCGGTGTTCAGTGTCCAGGACGGCTATTTCGCCGCGCGTGGCGCGTCGAATACGATCTTGCGCGGGGCCAAACTGCCGGGCATCCCGCCCTTGACCGACGACCAGCAAGAGGCGGTCGATTTCTACCAGGCGCTCGCCCAGGAACTGTCCATCGCCGTCGATTTCGAACCGGGCGACATCGAATACGCCCAGAGCCACGTCACCCTGCACGCGCGCACGGCGGTCGAAGATTGGCCCGAGCCGGAGCGCAAGCGTCACCTCATGCGGCTGCTGATGAAGGTGGACGACGCCGAACGGCCGCTGATCCCGGAAATCGCGCGGGAGATCGACCGCGGCATCCTGGTCGATGGCGCGGTGCCGTCGGTGCCGCTCGAGCCCTAGGACGCCTTGGCCGGCTTGTCGTAATAGCTGCGCCCGGCGATCGCGTCGCGCGGGCAGATGTCCTCGATCCGTGCGAGGTCCTCATCCGAGAGCTTGAGTGTGAGCGCCTTGGCGTTCTCCTCCAGATGCCCCCGGGTCTTGGCCGAGGGGATCGGGATCACTTGGCCGTCACGGTGCATCAGCCAGGCCAGCACCAGGGCCGCGACGGTGACGCCTTTCTCCGCGCCCATGTTGCCCAAGGCCCTGACGATCTCAGCATTGCGTTTGATATTGTCGCCCTGAAATCTCTCGTCGTTGTGCCGTTCGTCCCCTTCGGGAATGTCGGTGGCGGTGTGCAAGGCACCGCCGAGCAGCCCCCGGCCCAGGGGCGCAAAGGCCATGAAGGCGAGCCCCTTGGCCCTGACGGCGGGCAGCAGCTGATCCTCAGGCGTGCGGCCAAACAGCGAATATTCGTCCTGCACCGAAACGATCGGGTGGACCGCCAGGGCGCGGTCGAGCAGTTCGGGCGTGACGTCCTTGGAGAGCGCGATGAAACGCGTCTTGCCTTCCTTCACCATCTCGGCCATGGCGCCGACCGAGTCCTCG
>JAHEKA010000289.1 GCA_024638585.1 Rhodospirillales bacterium | reverse complement strand
GGGATTCCTTGGAGGTGTTGCGCAGGCCCAGGTTTGAATCCTTGGCCTGGATGCGCCCGTCCACCACCCAGAACTCCTGCTGCACATTGTTGTTGGCGCCAAGCTGTTCCGGCCCGGATTGAAACTTGACGATCATCGGCTCGTACTTGCGATCGTCCTCTTCCAGGAAGGACCAGGTATAGGGTTGCTCAATGACGTGGGCGTCGGCGTCGATCACATTGAGTTTCATGGCTCGTTCCCTGATAAATGCCGGGCGGGCGATATCGTTTCGGGCGGCCGCTTCAAGCCCGGCGAAAGTTAGATAGCTAATTGATAGGGCGCAGAATACGTCCATTGGCGCGTGCGTGCAAGCCGCGCTGTCGACGGCCCGGTTGCGGTTTTGAGGTGGCGTGGCGCCGGGCCGGATGCGATAACATTGCCAAGCCGTCGGCCGATGACGGTTCGGTGAAAAGATTAGGAACAAACTGCGAGAGAGACCGAGATGAGCCAGGAAAACATCGGAATGGTGGGGCCGGGACGCATGGGGTACGCCATGCTCAAGCATCTGATCGCCAAGGGGTACGGCGTCACCGTGACCGATATCAACGCCGACACCATCAAGCGGGCGACCGATGCCGGTGCCGAAGCCGCCGACAGTCCCGCAGCACTTGGCAAGGTCAGCGATTTCATCATCATCGCGGTCGGGTTCGATGACGAGGCCCTGGCCGTGACCCTTGGCGAGAACGGCCTCATCGAAGCCATGGGGCCGGGCAGCGTGATCGCGGTCTCCTCCACCGTTGCCCCGGAGACCGTTCAGCGGATCGAGAAGGAAGCCGCAAAGAAGGAGATCGGCGTCCTCGATGCACCGATTTGCCGCGGCGGATGGGCGGCGGACGAAGGCACCCTGCTTGCCCTGTTCGGGGCGAGTGACGAAGTGGTGGATCGGGCCAGGCCGATCTATTCGACCTTTTCCTCCGACATCGTTCATGTCGGCTCCGTCGGCCACGGCCAGGTGGCCAAGACGATGAACAACATGCTGCTGTGGGTCAACGGCATCGCCTTGATGGAAGCCGGCCGCCTGTCCGAGAGCACCGGAATCAACCTGCCCAAGCTGCGCGAAGCGCTGCTCATGAGTTCGGGCCAATCGGCCGCCCTTGAGGATTGGGACATGATCACCTTCACCTGGGCGCTGAAGGACATGCAAATCGTTTCGAAAATGGCGGACAACGCAAACATCACCATGCCGGTTGCCGGGGCCATCAAGGAACTGGTGAAGCAGGGTAAGACCCTCAAGCAGTCGGGTGGCGCACCCAACTGGACGGGCAAGGCAAAATCCTAGATCCGCGCATGCGCCTGTGAGGGCGGCGCCGGAAGGTCCGGCGCGTTTGATGCTGTCCAGGTTCAATATCGTTATAATGTAACAATGTGAAGCGGAGGATCCGGTTGCGGTGACGACTGAGGGTCACGCCAAGAGACGGTTGGTTGGCATTTGCGCGGTTCTCGGTATCGCCGTGGCGGTGTTTTGCACGGCCGCGTCCAGCGTTTGGGCGCGGGACCCGGATACGGCCCCCGCGGTCGTCGTGAGCATCGCGCCGATCCACTCATTGGCAACGATGGTCATGGAGGGGGTGGCAACGCCCAGGCTTCTGCTGCCCCAGGGGGCCTCGCCCCACGCCTATGCGCTGCGCCCGTCCGATGCGCGGGCCTTGGCGCGGGCGCGGTTGGTGATCTGGGTGGGCCCGTCGCTCGAAGGTTTCCTGGAGAAACTGCTCGCTTCGCTGGTAGCGCGCGGCGAGATCATGGGCCTGATGGCGGCACCCGGCCTCATTCTGCATCAGGTGCGGCGCGGCGGCGCGTGGCCCCACCATCCGCCCCTGGATTCCCCCAGCCCTGCAAAGTCGGAACATGGCGATCACGGCCATGGGCATCCGGGCGATGCCGGCGGGTTCGATCCCCATATCTGGCTCGATCCGCGCAATGGGGTCGCCATGGTCCGGGCGATCGCCGGCGCCCTTGCGCGCCTGGATCCCGCCAATGCCCCGCGCTACCGGGACAATGCCCGGCGCGCCGGGGTGCGGCTTGGGTCTCTTGATCGGACCTTGGCGGCGCGGCTTGGGCCCATCAAGGAGCGGCCTTATGTCGTTTTTCACGATGCCTACCGGTATTTCGAGGCCCGTTACGGCCTGAAAGCGGTCGGGAGCATCGTGGTCGACACCGGCCGCCGGCCGGGAATCAAACGCCTTAAGGAGATCAGGGCGCGCATCGGGGAAACGGGCGCGGCCTGCGTCTTGGCGGAGCCGCAATTTTCGCCCCGTGTCGCGGCCACGGTGGTCGAAGGCAGCGGCGCGCGGATCGGCGTGCTCGATCCTCTGGGAGCTAGGCTGGCGCCGGGGCCCGGCCTATATTTTTCACTCCTGAACAGCCTTGCCGACGATCTGATCGGATGCTTGGCGGGCGCGACACGACGGCGATAACCGGCCGGCCGCCGCCCGCTAGACGTGCCGCGACCTGAAAGCACCGGTGTGTGCGGCTTGCGGCCTTAATTCTATTTCAATCATTGTTGGTAAATATCGGGCCCCACCAAGTAGCGGACCCGCGGATTCACGTGGTGCCTGATGTTCATTAATGCGCGGGAATTCAGTGACTTACATAAGCGCGGTCGCCGAGATGTCGGTCCAGCAAGTGCTAGATAGAAAAGATGGCAGGATTGTCGCAATCCCCGCGGATTCGGCGATGTCCCAGGTCATCGAACTCCTGTCCCAGCAGTACATCGGCACGGTGATGCTGACCGCGCCCGATGGCACGCTGGCGGGAATTCTCAGCGAGCGCGATATCATCAAGGCCGTTTGCAAGCACGGCGACAAGGCCTTCGGTATGCGCGCCGAAGAGCTGATGATCAGGAGCGTCGTTTCCTGTTCGCCGGAAATGAGCATCGAAGGCGTCCTTTCTTTGATGAGCGCCCATACCATTCGTCACGTTCCGGTCCTCAGGGACGGCCAAATTTTGGGTTTGATCAGTGTCCGCGATGTGTTGGATCTGCAGAAAGAGCTTTTGATTGCCGATGCCGAGCGGCGCAAGCGGGCCCAGGAAGAGACCCAGCGCGCGAAGGAGGAGCTGGAGCGCGCCTATGATGGGCTCGAGAGCAAGATCGAGGCACGCACCAAGGAACTCCGCGTGGCCCGCGATGCCGCTGAACGGGCCAATCAATCGAAGTCCGAGCTGCTTGCCTCGATCAGCCACGAGCTTCGTACCCCATTGGTCGGTGTCATCGGTTTTTCGGAGATCCTTCACAGCGAAAAACTGGGCCCTCTGGGCAGTGCGCAATACGTGGAATATGCAGCCGACATCAACCAGTCGGGCCAACATCTCTTGGCCCTGATCAACAACCTGTTGGACCTCTCAAAGATCGAATCCGGCAAGGAAGAGCTGTTCGAGGGGCCCATCAACCTGCAGAACGCCATAGAGGCGACCATTCGAATGCTGCGGACGCGAATCTCCGAAAAGGATATCGCGGTGACGTGTGAAATCGATCCGGAGGCGCCTTCCCTATGCGCGGATGAGGGGAAGATCCGCCAAGTCCTGACCAACCTTCTCGGCAATGCGATCAAATTCACCAAGCCCGGCGGCAAGGTGAAGGTCAAGGCATGGGCGCGCGCCGATAGCGGCTATGTCATTCAGATCGCCGATACCGGTATCGGCATCGCCGCCGGCGATATTCCCAAGGCGCTGGCCCGGTTCGGCCAAGTCGACAGCCCGATGGTCCGCAAGTATGAAGGGACGGGCCTCGGCTTGCCGCTCGCCAAAAGCCTGGTTGAACTCCATGGCGGGTGCCTTGATCTTCAGAGCGAAGTTGGCGTCGGCACCACTGTGACCATCAGATTCCCCGGGACCCGCTTGGCCGGTCAAGCATGCAGTGAGCCCAAGGTGGCGGCAGCGGGAAGCGGGGGCCTTCCCTGATCAGGGCATGAGCCGGGCCGCCATCTTCGATGGCGCAGATGAGACCTTCAAGACTGTTAAGAAAGCCGGCGCAACAAGACGCGGGCCCACCTTCGGGGGGCAACTTGGTGGCTGTCCGGATGGTCGGAATGGTGGGCGCTGCTGGGATTGAACCAGCGACCCCCGCCGTGTGAAGACGGTGCTCTCCCGCTGAGCTAAGCGCCCATCCATGCCGTACGCGCCCATATAGGGCGGGGGCCGGGAACCTGTCAAGGCGGAGAGGCCACAGCGCCCCGCCCCCCGCGGAGGACTCGATCCGGACTTGGTTGGAAAGCAAGGATTTGATAGGC
>JAHEKA010000006.1 GCA_024638585.1 Rhodospirillales bacterium | reverse complement strand
ACGGCCGGCGAGGCGCAAGCCTTCGAATGCCTGGGCCGAGGTGACCTCGTGCACCATGTGGCGGTCGATGTACAAAAGGCAGGTGCCGTCCTCGTCTTGGCGGACGACGTGGCTGTCCCAAATCTTGTCGAACAGCGTCTTCGGCGCGGCCATGGTGTCCTCGTCAGTGATTGGCTCGGTTTCGCTCCCCATGATATGGGGAGGCTAGTCCTTCTTTTCAGCGTCCCCGCCGTTCTCCGGCGTCGCCGCCTCGGGGGCCTCGACGGGCGGTTCGATCTGGGCTTCGGCCTCGTCGGCGGTCAGCTCGGACGCCGCGGCGATTTCGCCCGGCCTGCGGGTGGCCCGTTCGGCGATGCGCGCACGCTTGCCGGTCCGGCCCCGCAGGTAATAGAGCTTGGCCCGGCGCACCGCGCCGCGGCGCTTGACCTCGATCTCGACGATATTTGGAGAGAACAGCGGAAAGACACGCTCCACCCCCTCGCCGTAGGACAGCTTGCGCACCGTGAAGGACGAATTCACTCCGGCGTTCTTGCGCCCGATGCAAACCCCTTCGAAGGCCTGGACCCGTTCCCGGGTGCCTTCGACCACCTTGACGCTGACACGCACCGTGTCGCCGGGGCCGAATTCGGGCACCCCGCGTTCGGCCGTGAGCCGTTCGATTTCCTTGGCATCGAGCTGTTCGATAATATTCATGGCACTCTTCCTTGCATTGCGCCAAAGGGCGGTTCGCCCCGCGGCTTGCTTTCTAAACCTTCGACGGTTTGGCCGCCTTTTCCGCACGCGCGGCATGGCGGGCCCATAGATCCGGCCGGCGCCGGCGGGTGATGTCTTCGGATTGGGCCCGGCGCCAGGCACGGACGTTTTCATGATGGCCCGAGACCAGGACATCGGGCACGGTCCGGCCGTCCCAGTCCTGGGGCCGGGTGTAATGGGGGTATTCGAGGAGGTCGTCCTCGAAGCTTTCCTCGGCCAGGCTTTCGGCATTGCCCATGACGCCGGGCAGCAGGCGGACGCAGGCATCGATCAGGACCAGGGCCGCGGGCTCGCCGCCCGACAGCACGAAATCTCCGAGGCTCAGTTCTTCCAGGCCGAGCGCCTCGATGGCGCGCTCGTCGACCCCTTCGTAGCGGCCGCACAAAAGCGTCACGCCGGGGCCTTGGGCGAGCTCGCGCACCCGGGCCTGATCCAGCAACCGACCCCGCGGCGACAGGTAGATCGCCGGCGCGCCGGAGCACACCGCCTGGGCGGCCTGCATGGCGCTGGCCACCACATCCGGCTTCATCACCATGGAGGCGCCGCCGCCGAACGGGGCATCGTCCACGGTGCGATGCTTGTCGGTGGCGAAATCGCGGATGTCGAGGGTCTCAAGACGCCACAGCCCGTCGGCCAGCGCCTGACCGGCAAGCGAATGGCCGAGCGGCCCCGGAAACATTTCCGGGAACAGCGTCGCCACCGTGGCCGTCCAGGGGCCTTGATCAGGCTGTTTCGTCATCGCTCCGGCTCACCTTCGCCGTTTCCCGCGCCGCCCGCGTCGGGCGGCGGCTCGTCTTCGTCCAACAATCCGGCCGTGGGCTCGATCACCACCCGGCCGCCTTCTATATCCACCTCCGGCACCATGGCCCGAGTAAAGGGGACCAGTACCACCCGGCCCTCAAGCGTGCGCAGCTCCAATAGGTCGCCCGCACCGTAATTCTCAATTCCCACCACCTCGCCGATCGCTTTCCCGTCCGCACCCACGGCCCGAAGGCCGATCATGTCGTGGTGATAGAATGCCTCCTCCTCCTCGATCTCCGGCAAGACCCCCCGGTCCGCCCAGAGCTCCGTCCCTTTCAGCGCATCCGCCGCATCCCGGTCCTCAACCCCTTCGATCCGCGCGATCACCATTCCCTTGGTCACATTGGCGACGGTCAAGGTGAACCTGCGCCCGGTCTTTCGGTCGGTCAGCGGACCGTAGGCGGCGATCGCTTCCGGGTCCTCGGTGAAGGGCCGGACGCGGACCAGGCCCTTGATCCCGTGGGGCCGGCCGACGACGCCGAGGCAGACCCAGTCGTCCGGGCTGGCCATGGGGCCGCCACCCAGGCGATCGGTCGCGCCGCCTACTCGCTCTTCTTCTCCTCTTCTTCAGCCGGAGTCTCTTCCGCAGCCGCCTCTTCGGCCGGCGCTTCCTCGGCCGCAGCTTCCTCGGCCGGTGCTTCCTCGGCCGGCGCCGCTTCGGCGGATTCGGCTTCCGCCTTGGCCGCCTCTGCCGCGGCGGCAGCAGCCTCTTCCGCCTCCTTCATGCGCTCAAGCGTCTTGGCGCGAGGCAGGTGCTGCTTGGTCTGTTCAGGGATCGCCGGCCTGGGCACGATGTCGACTCTGCTCAGGAAAATGGCGATGCGCTGGCTCGGCTGCGCGCCCCTGCCCAACCAATGCCGCACACGCTCTTCGTTCAGGACCACGCGCTTGGGATCATCTTTGGGCAGCATCGGGTCGTAGTGACCGATGCGTTCGATAAAGCGGCCGTCCCGGGGCTTGCGGGAATCGGCGACAACGATGCGGTAGAAGGGCCGCTTCTTGGCCCCGCCCCGCGAAAGGCGGATCTTTAATGCCATGCTGGTTTGCGTCCTTTCAAATCTCCGTCCGAATTCTCAACCTTCATCTGTTTTCCTACCCACGCCGCAGGGGCCCGCATCCGGGCGCCGAGGGGCGCAAATTCCTTTACCTTCCGAAGGGCCCCATCCCCGGGGGCAGGCCACCCGGCGGCATGCCGGGCAAGCCGGAGCGCGCCAGGCCCTTCTTGCCCAGCTTGCCGACCTTCTTCATCATCTTGCTCATCTCGCGGTACTGCTTGACCACCCGGTTGACGTCCTGCACCTCGGTGCCGGAACCGGCGGCGATGCGGCGCTTGCGCGAACCGTTGAGCAGCTTGATGTTGCGTTTCTCCGCTCGGGTCATGGACCGGATGATGGCCACCTGGCGGCCGATCACCTTGTCGTCGAGATTGGCGCCGGCGAGCTGCTGCTTGATATTGCGCGCGCCGGGCAGCATTCCCATCATGCCTTCAAGTCCGCCCATCTTAGAGAGCTTCGATAGTTGGTCGGCCATGTCGTCGAGATCGAAGCTGCCCTTTGCCACCTTGGCGGCGAGGCGCTCCGCGTCTTCCTGCTCGACCTGCTCGGCAGCCTTTTCCACCAGGCTGACGATGTCGCCCATGCCGAGGATGCGCGACGCCACCCGTTCGGGATGGAAATCCTCGATTTCGTCGAGCTGTTCGCCGGTGCCCATCAACTTGATCGGCACGCCGGCGACCGAGCGCATGGAAAGCGCGGCCCCGCCCCGGGCATCGCCGTCGACCCGGGTCAAAACGATACCGGTCACCTGGACTCGCTCGGAAAACGCGCGCGCGGTGTTGACCGCATCCTGGCCGGTCATGGCGTCGGCCACCAAAAGGGTTTCGACCGGCTTGGCGATTTCGTGGATGGCTGCCGCCTCGGCCATCATGTCCTCATCAACCGCGAGGCGGCCGGCGGTATCCAGGATCACCACGTCGTAGCCTTCGAGGCGGCCCGAGGCCAGCGCGCGCTGGGCGATATCCTTGGCCGGCTGGCCGGCCACGATCGGCAGGGTCGGGACCTCGGCCTGGCGGCCGAGGATGGCAAGCTGTTCCTGGGCGGCGGGACGCTCGGTATCGAGGGAGCCCATCAACACGCGGCTGTTGGACCGCCCGGTCAGACGCCGGGCGATCTTTGCCGCGGTCGTGGTCTTGCCCGAACCCTGCAGGCCGACCATCAGGATCACCGCGGGCGGCGTGGCATTGAGGCTAAGCTCCTGCCCTTCGCCGCCCAACAGCGCGGTCAATTCATCCTGGACGATTTTGACCACCATCTGGCCCGGCGTGACCGAGCGGATCACGGTCTCACCCACCGCCTGCTTTTTCACCTTGTCCAGGAAGTCCCGGACCACCGGCAGGGCGACATCGGCCTCGAGCAGGGCGACGCGCACCTCGCGCAGCGCCTCGTCGACATCGCCCTCCTTCAGCGCGCCCCTGCGGGTGAGCCGGGTAAAGACGTCGTTCAGCCGATTGCCGAGTGTGTCGAACATGGGGCCCCTTGCCTCACTGATCGCCGTTGAACCAAACGCTCGCGCGCCAGTGCGCGAAAACTCGCGGGCTGGCGGACTTCCCGGCACGGCCGGGAAGCTCTCAGAACGGTCGGTTCCGGAGCGGCCGGAATTTAGGCCGGAGCGCGCGGCAAAGTCAAGCCATGCCTGGCCGCGAAGGCCGCGGCCTTCGGCTTCCTCCCCGGCCCGGCGAAGGCCCGAGAAACATCGCATCCGACCGATTCGCAACACTTTTTTTACGTTTGCGGGCCATCCTGGCCGCCGAACCGATGCGACAGGCCCAAATTGCGTGGGAAACGGGCCCGGATGGACCGGTTCGCTGCCATGGAAATGGCGGTTTTCGTGATGCACAGACGAGACGGAGAGCCACAGCGCTGAACCTAACGAACCGCGGCGCCGGGGCTCAATTGGACGGGCAAGATGGCGAATACTGAGGAAATCATGACCGTTGCCGTGTGGCTGATGGCCGGTGGCGGGATCCTCGCAGCCTTCGGGTTGGCCGCCATCTTCCATGCGAGACACGGTGACGACCGGGGGGGCCTATCGAAACCCCTGACACTGGTTGGATTGGCGCTCTTCGCGATCGGTTACTTCTTGGATCACCGCTGGGGCTCTTATTGGTAGTCGGCGCCATGAATGCCCGAAAAGGGCAACGGCGCCGGAGTTACTGAGATGAATTGGGGGTTGCAATGTACCATAACGCTTTGAAATGGCTTAAATCTTGGGGAGCGTCGGAGGACGGCGTCACGGCAATCGAATACGGGCTGATCGCCGCCCTGATTTCCGTGGTCATCATCGTTTCAATGTCGCTGGTGGGCGGCGAAGTTGAAACCACCTTCGACACCTGGACCAACGCAGTGCGCAACGCGACCCAGGGCGCAAATGGCGGCGGTTCCTAAGACCCGATATGCCGTGGCCGGAGGACGCTATGGTTCTCCGGCCCGGCGGCAGGGCCCGCTGCTCGGGAACACGCCGCCGAACTCCTGAGGTTCCAGGCCACCCTCAGCCACCCTCGAACCCCTGTTTCACCTTTCCGACGATGCCAGCGGCCCATTTCCGGGCCGCTTTCCAATCCATCGGCTTGCCGCCCTTGGGGCCCAGGAAATAGTAATCGACCCGCATGAATCGTCCGCTCACCCAACGCAGGAACCGCACCTGGGTCGCCGCCACGTCCTCCCGCAGTCCCCACTTGGACGCGGCGTTCTTCTCCATGAAGAGCTGCCACGCTTCGGCTTCGGATTCGGCGCTAATCGGTAGACGCACGTGATTGACGCCCCAGCAATAGGTGTCCGCCTTCAGGGTGGCGAGCTGCTTGTGCCATTTCCAGCGCCGCTGCTGAATGAAGCAGAAATCGGGCGGCGACAGGGATTGCCCTTCGATATCGGAGATGTTGGCGTTGATCGTCACGATGGCGTCGGCGGCCCCCCCATTCAGGCGGACCAGGAAGACGTTCCCCTTCTTCCAATCCACCGAAAAGGTCCCCATGTCCATCTCCTCGTCGGTTTCATGCTCCAATACCTTGTGCCAGGTGCCGACCGGCAAGGGGACCACCAGTTTTCCTTCCGAATTGTCGTATACGAAGGTTTTCGTGGCCGTCTCTTGCCCCCATGCAACGGATTGAAATCCCATATAAATTGCTAAAAAAGCGATGATCACTTGAACAGTGATCAATAATTCCCGTTTGGGCCCGGAGCTGCAAGCGGTCTGCGATGGGCACGGCATGTTCCCCTCCTCAGTGGTTGGCGCAGGCACCGCCCGCCGGCGCGGCTTGGCGGTCACCGCCTATTAAACACCCAGCCGGGATCGCATTCCAGGATGCACCGAGGACTGGGAAATCTCCGAATCCGTTTGCCATCGGCAGGTGCCGCACCATATAAGGCCGCCTATGGACGGATTGCCTTTCATCAAGATGCACGGGCTCGGCAACGATTTCGTGATCGTCGACGGCCGCGACAGCGCCGTCACCATCGGCCCGGACGCGGCCCGGCGCATTGCCGACCGGCGCACCGGAGTGGGATGCGACCAGCTGATCGTCCTGGGGGCGCCATCGAACGCGGATGCCCAGGCCTTCATGGCCATCCGCAATGCCGACGGCGGCGCATCGGCGGCCTGCGGCAATGCCACGCGCTGTGTCGCCGCCCTGTTGATGAATGAGAACGGGACCGATCAGGCGGTGATCGAGACCGATGCCGGAATCCTGGTGGCCGAGGGCGCGGCCGACGGCGTGACGGTCGACATGGGCCCGCCCGGCACCGACTGGCGCGACATCCCCCTCGCCCGGGATGTCGACACTCTCGAGCTGCCCCTTGAGGCGGCCGGGGTCGCCGGCCCCGCGGCATGCTCCATGGGCAACCCCCACGCCACTTTCTTCGTCGACGACGTGGAGACGATCGACATCCCGGCCATCGGGCCGGGGCTGGAGCACGACCCGCTGTTTCCCGAACGCGCCAATATCGGCTTCGCCCAGGTACTGGCACCGGACCGAATCCGGCTCAGGGTCTGGGAACGCGGCGCCGGCCTGACCGCGGCCTGCGCCACGGGGTCCTGCGCGGCGGTGGTCAACGGCGTGCGGCGCAAGCTTCTTGGCCGCGAGGTCACATGTCTGCTGGATGGCGGAGAATTGACCGTCAGTTGGCGCGACATGGACAACCATGTGTTCATGACCGGGCCGGTCGCCGTTGCCTTTTCGGGCCTGATCGCGCCCGGCCTCCTCAACGGAGGGCCGCCGTGAGCCTGGATTTCGACCAGCCGCGCGCCGCCATTGCGGAGGCCGACGCCGATGCCGCCCCGGCCGAGATCGTGACCCTGGGCTGCCGGCTCAATGCGTTCGAGGCGGAAGTCATGCGCGGCCACGCGGCGGCGGCCGGCCTGAGGCGCGCGGTCATCGTCAACACCTGCGCGGTGACCGGCGAATCGGAACGCCAGTCGCGTCAGGCGATCCGCCGGGCACGGCGCGAGGACCCTGACGCCACCATCATCGTCACCGGCTGTGCCGCCCAGATCCACCCCGATGCCTTCAACGCCATGGCGGAGGTCGATCACGTCATCGGCAACGCCGAAAAGCTTGCGCCCGAGACCTTCAAGGCTCTCGCCGCAGGCGGGCCCGTCCCCCGCCTGAAGGTCGGCGATATTATGGCGGTCAAGGAAACCGCGCCGCACCTGGTGGAGGGGTTCGAGGGCCGGGCCCGGGCCTATGTCGAGGTGCAGCAAGGCTGCGATCACCGCTGCACCTTCTGCATCATTCCCTATGGCCGGGGCAATTCGCGCTCCGCCCCGGTGGGTGAGGTGGTGCGCCAGGCGCAGCGGCTGACGGCCGCCGGCTACCGGGAAATCGTCCTGACCGGGGTCGATCTCACCGGTTACGGCGCCGATCTGCCGGGCCGCCCAAGCCTTGGTGAGATGACCCGCCGGCTTCTCAAGCTGGTGCCCGACCTCGAACGCCTGCGCCTGTCCTCCATCGACGTCGCCGAGGTCGACGACGTCCTGTTCAAACTCATCACCACCGAGCCGCGCGTCATGCCGCACCTGCACCTCAGCCTGCAGGCCGGCGACGACATGATCCTCAAGCGCATGAAACGCCGCCACAGCCGCGCCCAGGCGATCGAGTTTTGCGCCGCCGTCAGGGAAGCCCGGCCCGAAGTGGCCTTCGGCGCCGACCTGATCGCGGGTTTCCCGACGGAGACCGACGCAATGTTCGAAAACAGCCTGGAGTTGGTGCGGGACGCGGGGCTCACCTGGCTGCACGTTTTTCCCTATTCCGCCCGGCCCGGAACACCCGCGGCCCGGATGCCCGGTCTGCCCGGCCCGGTCGTCAAGGACCGCGCCCGGCGCCTGCGCGCGGCAGGCGAGGCGGCCCGCGCGACGTTTCTCGCCTCCTGCGTCGGCGGTATTGAGACCGTCCTGGTGGAGCAGTCCGGCGTTGGGCGCACCAGCCGCTTCGCCCATGTATCGCTGACCGGGGAGGCTGCGACCGGCTCGGTCGTCAGGGCGCGCATCACCGGCACCGACGCCGGGCGCCTCACCGGCATCGTGGCGCCATGACCGGCGGCGGTTGGCTTCCCCGCCTTCGCGCCGGCCTGCACCGCACCCGCGAGGCGCTCGGCGGCGGCCTTGCCTCGATCTTCAAGGGCCGCGGCGTCGACGCGGCGACCTTGGAAGAACTCGAGGATCTCCTGATCATGGCCGATCTCGGGCCCGCCACCGCGGCCCGGCTGGCCCAGGCAGTGAAGGACCGATCCTTCGAGGACGCAGAGGACGGGCAGGCGGTGGCCCTGGCCCTGGCCGAGGAGATCGAGACGATCCTCGGGCCCGCCGCCCGGCCGCTTGCGGTCGATGGGGCGGCGAAACCCCACGTGATTCTGGTGGTCGGCGTCAACGGCACCGGAAAGACCACCACCATCGGCAAGCTCGCCCACCTGTTCCGGGACCAAGGCCATTCGGTGATGGTCGCCGCCGGCGACACCTTCCGCGCCGCAGCGGTGGAGCAGCTCCGCATCTGGGCGGACCGCGCCGGCGCCCGCTTCTTCGGTCAGGAAGAGGTCAAGGACGCCGCCGCGGTTGCCTTCGACGCGGTCAGCGCGGCCAAAGCCGAGGGTTCCGACGTGCTGTTGATTGACACCGCCGGACGGCTCCACAACAAGGCCGACCTGATGGCGGAACTTGAAAAGATCATTCGCGTGATCCGCAAGGTCGATCCCGCGGCACCTCATGACACGCTGCTGATCCTGGACGCCACCACCGGACAGAACGCCCATGCCCAGGCGGAGATCTTCCGCGACATCACCAAGGTGACGGGGCTGGTGGTGACCAAGCTGGACGGTTCGGCCAAGGGCGGCGTCTTGGTGTCTCTGGCCGACCGCTTTGCCCTGCCGGTTCACGCCATCGGTGTCGGCGAGGGGATCGATGACCTGCGCCCGTTTGCGGCGCGCGACTTCGCCCGCTCGCTTCTCGGCCTCGACGGCGAGGTGGCCGACGCGGCGGGGGACGCCCCTCACGGCCCATAAGCCCACGGCCCTTCAGGGCAGGTCGGATTCACCTTCCGGATTGGTGCGCGGCTCGAAAATCTCGATCTCGCCCAATTCCCGGTCATGGTGTAATGCCCAGTGCACCGTCGGGAAGGCGATCTCCGACCACGGGATCTCGTCCCAGGCGAACAGACCCACCGCCTGGCTCTCGACCCCGGGTTTGATGGCTTCGTCGGCAAGCGTCGCCCGATAGATCAGCTGCACCTGACTGAGCCGGGGGATCGAATAGACCGCCAGCAAGGAGCGGATTTCGATCCGCGCATAGGCCTCTTCCCAGGCTTCGCGCATGGCCCCTTCATGGGGCGATTCGTTGAGCTCCAGATACCCCGCCGGCAATGTCCAATACCCCAGCCTCGGCGGGATGGCACGGCGGCACAGCAACAAGCGGTCCCCCGATCGAACGACGGCGCCCACCACCATCCTCGGATTGTCGTAATGGATGAACCCGCAATCGGGACAGACAAGACGCAGGCGGTCGTCCCCTTCGGGGATCTCTTCGACCCTTGGACCGCTGTCGGGCCCCGGGGGCTTGGGCGGCGTGTTCATGCGGACATGTTGAACGGCTTGCCGCATCGGCACAAGGGGGCCGAACGGCGCGGGCCGGATCGGGCCGGGCAGTCCTTAGACGACGATGTTGACGACGCTGCCCCGGGGCATGTTGCGGGGCGCGCCACTCTCGGCGGGCGGCGGCGGCGCCGGAGTCTGCGCCTGGGCAGAGGCCTCGCGGGCGGCCAGAGCCTTAGCGGCTGCGGCCAGCGCGGGGGGCTGGGTCGGTGTGGCGGGTCCTGGGGTTGCGGCAGGTCCCTGGGGGACAGCGCCGGCCTGGGCCGGCAAGGATGACAAGGCGTTCAATAGGGCGGAAGTTGGCGAGATCTGCATCTAGGTCCCTGATCCTCTTGTCTCTGGGGCGTCCCACCGCCCGGCCCATCGGGAGCCCTTGCGGGGGGAAGCGCCGCGATCCTAGAATCACCCCCTTAACAAGCGCTTAATGGGCCCGCCCGGAGGGCCGATCTTTACCGAAGATTAAGGCCACTGGCCCCTATATGGTCTTGATTTTGGGTAGGGGCGGCGGCGGTTCTCGGCGGGCCGCGCGGTATTTCATGGCGAACGACGGTTTCAAAGAGGATTACGAAGCGCTGTTGGAGATGGCGCGCGATAAAACCGTTGCGGGCCGGGCCGCCCTGGTCAATACCATCAGCGATCTGTTCAACAACCGCAACGAGGTCCTGACCGACCACGAACGGGCCTTGATGTCCGATATCCTGCGCCATCTCATCCATGCCGCCGAGATGTCCGTGCGCCAGGAATTGTCGCGCAAGATGGCGGTAATGGACAACGTCCCCCACGAACTGATCGTGACCCTCGCCAATGACGAGATCGAGGTCGCCCATCCCATCCTGACCAAAAGCGAACTGCTGCACGATTCCGACCTCATCGAAATCATCCGCCACCGCACCATGCAGCATCAGCTGTCCATCGCCATGCGCCGCACCGTCAGCGAGAGCGTCGCCGACGCGCTGGTGGAAAACGGCGACGAGGACGTGATCAAGACCCTTCTGGAAAACTCCAATGCCCACATTTCCAAGGCCACCATGGAATACCTGGTGGACCAATCGAAACGGGTCAACAGTTACCAAAACCCCTTGCTGACCCGGCCCGACCTCGATCCGCAGCTTGCCAAGCGGATGTATTTATGGGTGTCGGCGGCACTGCGCAATTACGTGGTGGAGCATTTCGAGATCGACCCCGCAGAGCTGGACGAGAGCCTCGACAATACCGTCTCCGAGATCACCGCCAGCCAGCCCGATCCCGGCGAAGGCGGCCCGGACAAGGCACAAGAGCTCGCCCAGCGGCTGGCGGATGCCGGTCAGATCACCCCGGAATTCATGATCCGGGTCCTCCGCCAGGGTGAAATCCCCCTGTTCGAGGCGATGTTCTCCATCCATTCCGGGCTCCGGCCGAAACTCCTGCAACGCATCATGTTCGAACCCGGCGGCGAGGCTCTCGCGGTGGCCTGCAAGGCGACCGACATGCCTAAGAACGATTTCGCCTCGATCTTCATGCTGACCCGCAAGGCCCGGGCCCAAGAAAACGTCATCAGCCCGTCGGACTTGACGCGGGTGCTGGCGCTCTACGACCGGGTGCGGGGGGATTCCGCCAAGGCCATGCTGGGCCGCTGGCAGCGCGATCCCGAATACCTCAACGCCCTGCGCGTTCTGTCGTCCAAGAACGGCAAGAGCGAGGACCCGCAACTGCCCGGGACGCCTTCTCAGGATCAGACGTGATGACCGGGTCTGGGGACATCGCGGGGAAACTGTTTTCGGGCCAGGCCGAGAACGACGAGAACACGTCTCAGGGAGACCTCGTGGTGCATGGCCAGGGCGAATTGCCGGCAGATGTCATCTGGCGCCTGAGCGAGGCCCGGCCCGCCTACGTCGCCGACCTCCAGGGGCGTATCACCGCCGCGAACGCGCGCTACCGCAGACTGACCGCCCTGGCGGCCGGCGCAGCAGGCGGCGTAGACCCAAGCGGGCCCGCTTTTCCTTTGGGCGAGGTGATCGGCGCCGTGCTCGGCACCGGGCATTGCCGATCCCACCACGACAGGCTGGACGGCCCCGACGGGGAGCACCATTTCCTCTCCGATCACTTTCCGCTTCACGACGCGGAGGGCCAGATCAGCGGAATCTGCGGCGTGTACGAGGACAACACTCTCGGCGTCTCGGAACGCAAGGCATCACTGATCGCAAAGGAGCGATTCGACGATATCTCGCGCCTGGTGTCGGGATGGATTTGGGAAACCGACGGGGATTTCCGGCTCACCTATGTTTCGCCCCAGGTGATCGACTTTCTGGAACAGCATCCGCGCGAATTGCTCGGACGCAATTTGGCTGAGATCGGCCGCCTCGATGAGAATAGCACCGAGGCCGCGACCGAACCGTTCCGCACGGGAAACCATACGCCGTTTCGCGACGCCACCTTCACCGTTGGGCTCGCCAACGGGACGCACCGGTATTTCAGCCTGAGCGGACTGCCCATTTTCGACAGCGAAGGCAAATTTACCGGCTACCGGGGCATGGCCACCGATATCACTCGGGTGACCGAGGCACGCCGTGTCGCCAACATGTCCCAGGGCCAGCTCACCCTCGCGATCGAAAACGTCACCGAGGGCTTCGCGCTGTTCGATGCCTCCGGCGCACTGGTTCTGTTCAACAACCGTTTCGGGGAATATCTCAGGGAAGCGACCCAAGCGATTGAACCGGGAACCCAGTTCGATGCCCTGGCCCGAAACGCAGCAGACGGGGGGCTGTTCGCCTCGCGGGACGAGGCGTTGGAGGCTTGGCTCTCGCTATGGCCGCGCGCCAAGGCCCTAAACGAGGCCAGTGCGGAGATCCAGGCCGCGGACGAACGTTGGTTCCGGGTCAGCGGCAGATCGACCGAAGAGAACGGGCTGGTCGTCATCGTCTCCGACGTGACGGCCATGAAGACGCGGGAAGAGACGCTAAAGGCCTCGCGCGACATCGCCGAAAAGGCGAGCCGGTCCAAGTCTCTGTTCCTGGCCAATATGAGCCACGAGCTCAGGACCCCGCTCAATGCCATCATCGGCTTTTCCGAGATCATGCACGATGAAGCCTTCGGTCCGCTCGGCGAACCGCGCTACAAGGAATATGCGGCGGACATCATCGATTCGAGCCGTCACCTGCTGGGCGTCATCAACGACATCCTGGAGGTCTCCAAGGCCGAGGCCGGCAAGATCGAACTTTGCGAAGAAAACCTCCAGGCCAACGACGAGATCACCGCCGCCACCCGGCTTTTCACCAAGCAGGCGGACACCGCCGGGGTGAAATTGCTCGCCGAGCCCATGATCCCCGACTGCACTTTCCGGGCCGACCAGCGCAAGATCCGCCAAGTGCTGCTCAACCTGATCTCCAACGCCATCAAGTTCACCCCGGCCGGCGGCAGCGTCACCTTGACCCCGGCCTTGCGTGCAAACGGCGATTTCACCATCACCGTGCAAGACAGCGGGATCGGCATGGCCGAGCAGGACATTCCCGCCGCTCTGACCCCGTTCGGTCAGGTCGAGAGCACGCTCTCGCGCCGCTTCGAGGGCACCGGCCTGGGCCTGCCCCTCAGCCAGGCCCTGATGGAGGTCCATGGCGGCCGCCTGCGGGTCTACAGCGCGCCGGGCGAAGGCACGCGGGTGCGCATCACCTTGCCGAAAGAACGGGTTGTCCGTTAGATCGGAACGGCCCTAGCGCGCAGCCTCGGCAAGCGCGCGGACGCCGGGCAGCTCCTTGCCTTCCAGCCATTCCAGGAAGGCCCCGCCGGCGGTGCTGACATAGGAGAAATCACCGATCACGCCAGCCGCGGCCAATGCCGCGACAGTGTCGCCGCCACCCGCCACCGAGAGCAGGTCGCCCTTGCCCGTGGCCTCGGCCACCCACCGGGCGAGGCCCATGGTGGCGGCATCGAAGGGCGGAAATTCGAAGGCGCCGACCGGACCGTTCCACACCACCGTCTTACACGCGCCCAGGTCGGCGATGAGCATGTCGACTGAGGCCTTGCCGATATCGAGGATCATCGAATCGTCGGGCACCTCACCGATGGCGACCGTGCGCGCCTCATTGCCGGCTTCCAAACCGCTCGCCACTACGGCGTCCACCGGCAGAAGGATGCGGCACCCCTGGGCTTCCGCTTTGGCGGTGATTTCCCGGGCGGTTTCGGCCATATCGTGCTCGCACAGAGAGCGGCCCACGTTCACGCCCGCCGCATGCAGAAAGGTGTTGGCCATGCCGCCGCCGATGACCAGCCGGTCCACCCGGCCGCTGAGATTGCCCAGCAGCTCCAGCTTGGTCGAAACCTTGGCACCGCCCACGATGGCTGCGACCGGGCGTTCGGGCTCCTCCAGGGCGCCCCTAAGCGCCTCCAGTTCCGCCTGCATCAATCGCCCGGCGAAGGCCGGCAATTGATGGGTGATGGCTTCCAGGGAGGCGTGCGCCCGGTGGGCTGCGGAAAAGGCATCGTTCACGTAGAGCTCACCCAATTCGGCCAAGGCCTCGGCAAAACGGGTGTCGTTGGCTTCTTCGCCGGGATGAAAGCGCAGGTTCTCCAGCAGCGCCACGCCGCCTGGCTCCAGGCCGCCGACCACCGCCGCTGCCGGCGCGCCGATACAATCGGCGGCGAAGGCGACCGGACGGCCCAGCACCTTGCCCAACGCGTCGGCCAGCGGCGCCAAGGACATCTCCCCCACCCGCTTGCCCTGGGGCCGGCCGAAATGGCTCAGCACGACCACCTTGGCGCCCTTTTCCGCCAGTTCGGCGATGGTGGGCGCGACGCGCTCGATCCGGGTCATGTCGCTGACCCGCCCGTCCTTGACCGGCACATTGAGGTCGACGCGGATCAAGACCCGCTTACCGCTGACCTCGGCGTCGTCGAGGGTCTTGAATTTGGTGCCGCCTTGGTCCATTGGCGCTTTCCGAGGGCGGGCGTCAGCCCAGCTTGCCGACCATGGCCGCCACGTCGACCATGCGGTTGGAAAAGCCCCATTCGTTGTCGTACCAGCTGAGCACGCGGACGAACCGGCCTTCCAGCACCTGGGTCTCGGCCAGGTCGAAGATCGAACTCGCGGGATCGTGGTTGAAATCGCCGGAGACCAGGGGCTCGTCGGTATAGGCAAGCACCCCTTTCATGCGCCCGTCGGCGGCGCGGATGACGGCCTTGTTGATGTCCTCCACCGTGCAGCGCTTCTTGGAGACGAAAGTCAGATCGATCATGGAAACATTGATGGTCGGCACGCGCACCGCGGTGCCATCGATCTTGCCCGCCAGTTCCGGCAGCACCAGACCTACGGCCTTGGCCGCGCCGGTGGAGGTCGGGATCATGTTCTGGGCGGCCGCCCGGGCACGCCGCATGTCGCCGTGCAGGGTGTCGTGGATGCGCTGGTCGCCGGTATAGGAATGGACCGTGGTCATGAAACCGCGCTGGAATCCGACCGCCCTGTTCATCACCGCGACCACCGGCGCCAGACAATTCGTGGTGCACGACGCATTGGAGATGATGCGATGGCTCTTGCGCAAACGGGTGTGGTTGACGCCCCGGACAACCGTGATGTCTTCGCCGGTGGCGGGAGCCGAGATCAGCACCCGCTTGGCGCCGGCCTCAAGATGCTTCGATGCCGCCTCGCGCTTGGTGAAGAGCCCGGTGCATTCCAGCGCCACGTCGACCTTGAGCTTCTCCCAAGGCAGGTTGGCCGGGTCGCGCTCCGCCAGTACGGGGACCACACCGCGGCCGAAATTGATGCCACGGGCGGTCGGCCGCACCCGGCCCGGGAAGGGGCCATGGACCGAATCGTATTTCAGAAGGTGGGCGTTGGCTTCGATGGACCCGAGGTCGTTGATGGCGACCACTTCGAGATCCTTGCGGTTGGCCTCGTGAATGGCCCGAAGAACGAGGCGCCCGATGCGCCCGAACCCGTTGATCGCAACCCGTATCGGCATTGCTTTCTCCCGTTTTAGATCAGTTCAAATCCCCGGCGCCTAGCGGTCCCCGAGGCATTCCCTGGCCTTGGCGGCAACCGCTTCGGCCGTGATTCCCAAGTCTTCATAGACATCTTTGGCCGGCGCCGATTCGCCGAAACTGGTGAGCCCCACCACCCCGCCGCCGGTCCCGACATAGCGCTCCCAGCCGAAGGCGGCGCCGGCCTCAACGGCGACGCGGACCGCATCGCCGCCCAGCACCGCGTCGCGTTCCGCCCGGGGACGTTCGTCGAACAGTTCCCAGCAGGGCATGGAAACCACCTGGGTCTCGATACCGTCGGCCAGCAACTGATCGCGCGCGGCCATGGCAAGGGATACCTCCGAACCGGTGGCCAGCAGGCTCACCGCCGCATGGCCCGACGGTGCGGGTGCCAGCACATAGGCACCGGCAGCAGACTTGTTCTCGGTCCCGTCTTCGGTGCGGAGCGCGGGAACCCCCTGGCGGGTCAGCGCAATGACCGAAGGACGGTCCGTCTGGCGCAGCGCCAGCGCCCAGCACTCCGCCGTTTCCACCGCGTCGGCCGGCCGGAACACGCAGAGGTTCGGCATCGCCCGCAGGCTCATCAGATGCTCGACCGGCTGATGGGTCGGCCCGTCTTCGCCGAGGCCGATGGAATCGTGGGTCATGACATAGATCACCCGCAGCCCCATCAGGGCGGACAACCGGATCGACGGCCGGCAGTAATCGGTGAACACCAGGAAGGTCCCGCTATAGGGGATGACGCCGCCATGCAGCGCCATGCCGTTCATCGCCGCGGCCATGCCATGCTCGCGCACGCCGTAATGGATGAAGCGCCCGCCGTAGTTCCCGGCGCTGAGCACCTCCTCCACCTTGGTCTTGGTGTTGTTGGATCCGGTGAGATCCGCCGATCCGCCGATCATCTCCGGCACCTGCGCGGTGATGACCTCAAGCGCCTCCTGGGACGCCTTGCGGGTGGCCCAGGCCGGGGCCTCGTCGCAGAGCGCCTTGATATGGGCCGCCACGGCACCGTCGAGGCCGTCGGGCAGGTCGCCGGAGATGGCCGCATCGAAGGCCGCGCGCGTGGCCGCGTCCGCCGCCCCATGACGTCCCTCCCAGGCGGCGCGGGCTTCGGCCCCCCGGGCGCCGATATCGCGCCAAGCCTCCAACACATCGGCGGGCAGCTCGAACGGCGGAAGGTCCCAACCCAGCGCGTCGCGGGTCGCCTGGACCTCATCCGCGCCGAGCGCCGCGCCATGGGTGGCGGCGGTGCCGCCCTTGTTGGGCGCGCCGAAGCCGATGGTGGTTCTGAGCGCGATGAAGGACGGCTTGTCGCTTGCCTGGGCACTGGCGATGGCGGCGGCAATGGCTTCCGCGTCGTGGCCATCGGCGGACTGGGTCTGCCAACCATAGGCCGCGAAGCGGGCCAGGGTGTCTTCGGAGACGGTCATCGACGTCGGCCCGTCGATACACACCTGGTTGTCGTCGAACAGGACGATCAGGCGCGAGAGCTTGAGATGCCCCGCCAGGGACGCCGCTTCATGGCTGATGCCTTCCATCAGGCAGCCGTCGCCGGCGATCACATAGGTGAAGTGATCGACCAGGTCGTCGCCGAATCGGGACGCCAGATGACGTTCGGCAATGGCCATG
>JAHEKA010000288.1 GCA_024638585.1 Rhodospirillales bacterium | reverse complement strand
TGCGCACCCGCAACGAAGAGCTTTCCGCGCTCAACGCCGAATACCGCAACACTCTGGACCTCACGGGAATTCCGGTCTGGGTGCGGGACAAGAACCTGGACCTGGTCTATTGCAATCAGGCCTTCGCCGAAATGGTGGAGGAAAGCTCGCCCGCTGCTGCGGTTTCCAGCGGCGCGGAGATCGTCGGCGGACCCGCGGGCTGGGGGCGTGAGCTGGCCCGCGAGGCGCAACAAGGCGGCACCGCCGCCCTGCGATCGGCTCATGTCGTGGCGAACGGCCGGCGCCGCTTCATGGAGATCACCGAACTGCCCATCGGCAGCGGCGACAGCCGCTGGCAGGTCCTGGGCTTTGCCGTCGACCGCACCGATACCGACGAGACGCGGGCCGAGCTCGACCGCCATGTCATGGCCCATGGCGAGGTGCTGGAAAGCCTCGGCACCGGAATCGTCATCTACGAGGCCGACACGCGGCTGAGCTTCGCCAATACGGCGTTTGCGCGGCTGTGGGGGCTGGATGAGGATTGGCTCAAGACCGAACCCACCCATGGCGAGGTTCTGGAGGACCTCCGGGCGCGCCGGGTCTATCCCGAGCAGCCGGATTTCCAGGCCTACAAGCGCGAGGTGATGGATCTATACACCTCCCTGATCGAGCCCAGCGAGGAACTGCTCTACCTGCCCGACGAGCGTGTCTTTCGCGTCGTCACCAACGCCCATCCGCTGGGCGGCCTGTTGATGACCTACGAGGACGTCACCGACCGCCTCAGCCTGGAACGCTCCTACAACACTCTGATCGCGGTGCAGTCCGAAACCCTGGCCAATCTCCATGAGGGGGTGGTGGTGTTCGGCGCCGACGGACGGATCCGTCTGTTCAATCCAGGTTATGCACAGATCTGGAACCTCGCGGAGGACACGCTGCGGGGCGAGCCCCGGCTGGCCGACATCATCGAGATGGTGCGCGGTCAATTCCTTTATGAAGGCCCGTGGGAGGAATTCCGCGACCGCCTGCTGGCCGGGGTGACCGACCGCACCCCACGCACCGGCCGCTTCGACCGCACCGACGGCTCGGTCATTGATTTCGCCGCGGTGCCGCTGCCCGACGGTGCGATGATGTTCAGCTATCTCGACGTCACCGATACGGTGGCGGTGCAGCGCGTGTTGGCCGAACGCAACGAGGCGCTGCTGGCCGCCGACCGGCTCAAATCGGAATTCATCACCAACGTCTCTTACGAGCTGCGGACGCCGCTCAACAGCATCATCGGCTTCACCGAAATCCTTTCCAACGAGTATTTCGGCGCCCTCAACGACCGTCAGACGGAGTACGCGGAATACATCCTTCAGGCGTCCCGGGTGCTGTTGTCCCTGATCGACAATATCCTGGACCTGGCCCTGATCGATGCCGGGAGGCTCGAGCTTGAGCGCGGCGACATCAGGGTCAGGGAGATGATGGATTCTGTGTTCAGCCTGACCCAGGCGCAGAAAGAAGGCGTCACGATCGAGCTCAAATGTCCCAAGAACATCGGCTCCCTCGACGGCGACGAACGGCGCCTCAAGCAGGCCCTGTTCAACCTGGTGCTCAACGCCATCAGCCATACCCCGGGCGAGGGCACGGTGACGCTGGCGGCCCGGCGCCGCAAGGGGAAGGTGGAATTCTCGGTCAGTGATACCGGCTCCGGCATCCCGGAAGAAGACCTTGAGCGCATCATGGGGCGTTTCGAAACCGGCAGCGGCGGCGGGGCCAGCGGCGAGGGCCTTGGACTGGGCCTGGCCCTGGTCAAGAGCTTCGTCGAGCTCCATGGCGGCGGGATCGATATCCGTTCCACCCTGGGCGAAGGGACCACGGTCACCTTCGACATTCCCATCGCCGGCGCCGCAGGAAAGGCACCTGAGTCCCGTGGCAACAGGAAGAGCGGGGCGGCATGAGCCCAGGGGCGGACGTGCCCCGCGCGCCTTAGTTTTGGCCCGGTAGACCCTTGGTGGTGGAATACTCGAAATGCAGCGCTTCCCCGGGATGAACCCGGCCGTAGGCGGCATGGGCGGCGGCCGCGGCCTCGGCGAACCCGGTCAGGATCAGTTTCAGCTTCCCGGGATAGCAGGCGATATCGCCGATCGCGAAGACGCCGGGGCGCGAACTTTCCATAGAAGCGGGTGCGACCGTGATGCGGTGCTGGTCGATCTCAAGCCCCCAGTCGCCGATCGGTCCGAGATTGGTGGCGAGCCCGAAAAACGGCAGCAGGGCGTCGGCTTCGAGGCGCCGTGCCGTGCCGTCCAACGCCTTGACATGGACCGCGCTCAGTTGTCCCGCCTCCCCTTCGAGGCCGGCCAGTTGGAACGGCACCACCAGTTCGACCTGCCCGGCATCCGCCAACGCGCGCATGCGCTGAACGCTTTCGGGTGCGGCGCGAAACTTGTCGCGGCGGTGGATCACGTGGATTTTGGCGGCCAGTTCGGCCAGGGACACCGCCCAATCGACAGCGGAATCGCCGCCGCCGGCGATGACCACGCGCTTGTCCCGGAAATCTTCGCGCCGGGCGACCAGGTAATGAATGCTCTTGCCCTCATACTGTTCGATCCCCTCCAGCGGTGGGCGGTTGGGGCCGAAGGCGCCGACCCCCCCCGCCACCATCACGGCCTTGGCGGCGATGGTCGTGCCCTTGGACGTGGTGAGGATGAACCCGTCCCCGGCGTCCGCCAAGTCCTCCACCCGCTCGCCCAGGTGATAGACCGGGGCAAACGGCGCGGCCTGGGCGCGGAGCTTGTCGATCAGCTCGGTGGCGGAGATCTCCGGCCAGGCCGGGATGTCGAAGATCGGCTTTTCCGGATAGAGCGCCGTGCACTGGCCGCCGGCGGCATCGAGCACGTCGACGACATGGCACTTCATGTTCAGCATGCCGCACTCGAACACGGCGAACAGTCCCACAGGACCGGCGCCGATGATGACGACATCCGTCTCAAAAGCTCCGCCCGCGGCGTTTTGGTCTCCGCTCTCGCTCACTCGCGCGTCCTCACCTTGACTTCCGGGCCGACTAAGATAGACGGCTCGCGGCCGTCTGCAAGCCCTTCGGCCTTGTCCGGGTCTGGCCCCGGCGCTACAACCGAAGCCATGCAGGCGAAGGCGGACCGCCCATGATTGAACACTCCTTGCCGGATCTTGAGGCCACCCGCGCGCTCGCCCGGCGTCTTGCACCCCATCTCCGCCCCGGCGACGTGCTCGGTCTGGCGGGACCCTTGGGGGCGGGCAAGACCACTTTGGCCCGGGACCTGATCGAGGCCCTGGCGGAAGCCGGCGGCGGCGGCCCGGTCGGCGAGGTTCCGAGCCCCACCTTCACCCTGGTCCAGGTCTACGAGACCGGCGGTGCGGCGGTCTGGCATTTCGATCTCTACCGCCTGGAACGCCCCGAAGACGCGCTGGAGCTCGCCATCGAAGAAGCCTTCACCGAGGCGGTGTCGTTGATCGAATGGCCCGACCGGTTGGGCGGACTGCTGCCTGCCGACTGGCTGGAGATCATGATCATCCGCGATGGGGACGGCGCCCGCCATGTCCGGATCCAAGGATTTGGTCCGCGCGGCCGGGCGCTGGAAGACGCGTTGACACGGGCGGCGGCATGAGCGGCGGGGCGAGCGGGCCTCCGGGCGCGGATGCGGCGCGCCAGGCCGCGATCGGCGATCTGCTGGCCGGCGCCGGGTTTTCAGGCGCCGGTTTCGACTACCTTGCCGCCGATGCCTCGTTTCGCCGCTACGCCCGGGTGCGCGGCGGCCCGCGCCCGGCGCTGATCATGGATGCCCCGCCCGGGCGCGAAGACGTCCGGCCCTGGCTGCGCATCGCCCGGCACTTGCGCGGGCTCGGCCTCAGCGCGCCTGAGATCTACGCCGCCGATGAAGATGCGGGTCTCCTGCTGATCGAGGATTTCGGCGACGATACCTTCACCCGGGTGTTGGCCGCCGGGGGCGACGAGGGCGAACTTTACGACCTTGCCGTGGATGTGCTGTCCGCACTCCATGCGCGCCCGGCGTCGGACACCGCGCCCGATTGGCTGCCGCCCTATGATGAGGAAAAGCTTCTGACCGAGGTGGCCCTGTTCACAGACTGGTACATGCCGGCGATTTTTGGGGCGCCCACCTCCGATGCCTTGCGCGACGATTGCCTGGCGCTGTTCAAGGCGGCGCTGGCCCCGGCTCAGGCCCTGCCGCCCACTCTGGTCTTGCGCGACTATCATGTCGACAACCTGATGCGGCTTGCGGGACGGGACGGCCTCAAAGCTTGCGGGCTG
>JAHEKA010000287.1 GCA_024638585.1 Rhodospirillales bacterium | reverse complement strand
CCTCGCCCTTCTCGAATCGGTAGAGCGCGGTGCGCGAGATGCCGATCTGCTTGGCGATCTCGTCCGCCGTCAGTCCCGAGCCGAGGCGGAACGCCTTGAGCCGGTCGCCGATATCGTCGAAACGCAGCACGGTCAGGCGCCCGGCGGCAAATCCTTGCCCCACTTGGCGCGGATCTCCGCGTCCAGCTCCGGGCTGGAGCGCGCCATCACCGGGAAGCTCTCCTTGCGCCGGTAGGGGATGCAGGCGTCGACCACCACCCGGGAATTGCGCGGGTCTTCATCGCTGTAGCTCATGGGATCGAGCCGGGTGCTCCAGCACCCGTTCATCACGTCCACCCCTTCACGCGGGTCGCAACGGGTGCACATGGCCCACACCACGTCGTTCATGCTGGACGGGTCGATATCGTCGTCCACGACGATGACCCAGCGGTTGGCATAGGCCCCGGCATGACACTGAGAGGCAATCAATCCGGCCTGTTTGGAGTGGCCGGGATACATCGTCTGGACGGAAATGGTCAGCCACATGCGTCCCCCACCGGCCTCATGGGTCCACACGCCCTTGATCCCGGAGATGCCCGCCGCCTCGAGCTGTGACCACACCATGCCGCTGCGGGTATAGCCGCGGAAGAAGGTGTTGTCGTTGGGCGGCACCGCGGGAACCGCGCCGACCAGGATGGGATCGTCACGGTGCATCAGGGAGGTGACGCGGATGGCGGGTTCCTGATTGGCACCGCCCGCGTAATAGCCGGTCCACTCGCCCAGCGGGCCTTCCAGAACCGTGTCATCGGGATGGATCATGCCTTCGAAGGCGATTTCGGCGCTGGCCGGGATCGGCAGACCGGTGGAAGGGCCCGGGATGACCTCGATGGATTCGCCCAGGATGCCGCCGGCGTAATCGTATTCGCACTTGCCATGGGGCATTTCGGTGCCCGAGATCATGAACATGGCCGGATGCAGTCCGGTAACCACGGCCACGGGGCAAGGCTCGCCGCGCTCATGGTACTTCTTGAGGATCATGCCGCCCTGCTTGCCGCCGGAGATCATGAGCGAGGCGGTCTTGGCATCATGGGACTGGACCCTGTAGATGCCGCAATTGATCCAATCGGAATCGGGATCCTTCATCACCACCATGGCTGCGGTGCCGATGTAGTGGCCGCCGTCCATCTCGTGCCATTTGGGGGTGGGGAACTTCTCGATATCGACATCCTCGCCCTCCGCGAAGTTCTCCATGATCGGCCCGCCGTTGACGGTCTTGGGCGGCTTGAGTGGCGTGTCCGCCATGTATTCGCGCCAGTACTGCACCAGGTCGATCTCCGAGGTATCCGCCGGCAGCCCGAGGGCCAGGCTGACCCGTGGCGAGGAACACAGGATGTTGGCCAGCACCCGGTAGTCCTTGTCGAAGCCGGGTACCTGATCGAACAACACCGCCGGGTTGGTCATCTTGCGCATCATGATGTCGACGATGCCGCCGATCTCCTTTTCGCGTTCGGCGCCGCTGATGCGCTTCAGCTCTCCCGCGTCCTCGATATCCTCGAGCCACGTCCTCAAATCCTTGTTGGGCATTTCTTGGTCTCCTCTGCCGGCCAGCCCCTATCGACGCCAGTGTTTCTTGGCCAGGGTGTCATGATCCATGGCCGCAACATTGGCGGAACTCTCAGGCAGGGACAACCGCAATGCAACAATTTTGGGAAAAATATTGAATTTTGAACAAGTGGCCCATGGGTTTCCCGAGACAGATACGAACGGCCGGGGTTTAGCGAGCGACCCCAGGTGCGTCACCACCGTCCAAAACCGCCGCCAGCTGTGCGACCTTGACCGGCCAGCCGCCCTTGAACCTCTCGATGGTCTCCGGATCCCGATCGCCGCTGTGGGTCACCTGCAAGCGGGTGCCGCCCGCCACCGGTTCGAGGCGGAACTCCACCAGGGTTTCTCCCAACTCCTGGCGGCCATCCAGCACCCAGGACCAGACCATCCGCGTCGGCGGATCGATTTCGCGAACGGCGCAGAGGTAGGTGTCCTTGCCGCCGGCGCCGTCGCTGCACCACATCCTGAAGGCGCGCCCCGCTTCGGCCACGAAATCGGTCTCCATCAACCACTGCCCCAGCGCCGCGCGATCGGTGAGCGCCTGCCACACTTTCTCCGGCGGGTGCGGATAGACGCGCTCGAAATTGATCTCGAACTTCATGGCGTCCGGTCCCGGTCGAGATAGTCGCCCAGACGGTCGAGGCGCGAGGTCCAGAACCGGCTATAGCGTTCCGTCCAGTCATGGACCTCCTTCAGAGCTTCGGGCTGTGCCTTGTAAATCCGGAATCGGCCCTGTTTCTCCCGCGTTACCAGCCCACCGTTCAAGAGGATCTGCAGATGCTGAGAAACCGCGCCGATGGTGACATCGAAATGCGGCATCAGCGCCTGCACCGAATGGGCGTCCTCCGACAGCAGTTCCAGCAATCTGCGGCGGTTGGGGTCGGCGATCGCGTGATAGACATCCATGGCTTGCTCCGGGGCTCACAATCCTATATTTTAGTGATTGCTATAATAAAGGATTAGCGAGGCCTGACGCAACAGTCCCATCTCTTGCATAGCCGCAAAAGGGAGCAAGCCCGTGGAACCACGCAAGACCGTACCGCACGCGGATTGGATCGAGGCGCGCAAGGCGCTGTTGGAAAAAGAAAAGGAATTCACCCGGGCACGGGACGCGCTGTCCCGGGAACGTCAGGGGCTGCCCTGGGAGAAGGTCGAGAAGGACTACGTCTTTCAGGGGCCGGACGGCGAGGAATCCCTTTCCGACCTGTTCGAGGGCCGCAGCCAGCTGATCGTCTACCATTTCATGTACGGCCCCGATTGGGACGCCGGGTGCAAGAGCTGCTCCTTCCTCACCGATCACTTTGAACCGGCGATCGTCCATCTCAATCAACGCGACGTGTCCATGATCGCCGTCTCCCGAGCGCCGCTGGAAAAACTCCAGGCCTTCCGCAAGCGCATGGGATGGGGCTTCAAATGGGTGTCGTCCTTGGAAAATGATTTCAACCGCGACTACCACGTCTCTTTCTCCGAGAAAGAGATCGACGGCGGTGAGGTTTATTACAATTACGCCAACCAACGCTTCCCCAGCACCGAGGCACCGGGCGCCAGCGTGTTCGCCAAGGACGGCGACGGCACGGTCTATCACACCTATTCCGTCTATCAGCGCGGCCTCGACATGTTCATCACCGCCTATCACTACCTCGATATCGTGCCCAAGGGGCGGGACGAAGGGGACCTTCCCTACACCATGGAATGGCTGCGCCTGCACGACGAATACGATCGCTGAGCCGGCACAAGGGAGCGCAATGGGCCCCGGGGGTCTAAAGACGCGCGTATAAGGTCTTGGCGGGGCGGCCAGGTTGGCGCAGTATTGGCGCCAACGAAGACAAGGAACCGGATATCGGTCTCGGGAGGTTCGGTCGAATCTCCCTCTCCCGGCCGGGCTCGGTTCCGATAATCACCACCGGCGCATCAGGGATTCCATGCTTTCCGTATTCGTCCTCCCAGACCATCCCCGGTTCATGCGCGGGCGCGGACGGCCGCGCCCATGAAACCGGCGGCCTTCGACTATCACGCGCCGACGACGGTGGACGACGCCGTGGCTCGCCTCGCCGAGGTCGCGCCCGACGGCGGCCGGGTCCTGGCCGGCGGCCAAAGCCTGGTGCCGACCATGGCCTTTCGCCTGGCGCAGCCGCCCCACCTGGTGGACATCAACGGCATCGCGGCGTTGGACCGGATCATCGAGGCCGACGGGCAGCTCGTGATCGGCGCGCTCACCCGCCACGCCGCCTTTGAGACCCCGGTGACGGATGGTCCCTTGGGGCGGCTGATGGCCGAAATGGCGCACCATATCGGGCATGCGCCGATCCGCGCGCGAGGCACCTTCACCGGCAGCCTGGCCCAGGCCGATCCGGCCTCGGAATGGGCGTTGCTGGCCGTCACCCTGGGGGCCACCGTCACCGCCCACAGCATCCGGGGCAGCCGGGAGATCACGGCCGCCCAATTGATCGAGGGGGCCATGACGACGACGCTGGATGACGATGAACTGTTGACCCAAGCGCGGCTGCCGCTGCCCGCCGAGGGCACGCGCATGGGTTTCGCCGAATTCAGCCGCCGGTTAGGTGATTACGCGCTGGCCATGGCGCTGGTCGCCTACCGCGTCGAAGACGGCAAGATCATTGATCCGCTGATCGGCATCGGCGGGGCGGAAGACCGCCCGCGCCGCATCGCCGAAGCCGAGACCG
>JAHEKA010000286.1 GCA_024638585.1 Rhodospirillales bacterium | reverse complement strand
GGGCCGGGATTGGGTCAGAGCTTGTAGGATGGATCGATCCTGTCGGCGAGCCGCACATAGGCCTTCCAATCGAGCGAGCCCATGGGCCGGCCCACCGTGCGCTCCTGGAACTTGTCATAGCTTTCCCGGCAGATCTCCTCCGGCACCTCCTGGATGTCGGCGCCGGTCGACATCAGGTCGACCTGGATCTGGCAGGCCTCGATCAGGCGTTCCATGTTGACGAAGGTCTCGGGCAGGGTGCGCCCGATGCTGAGCAGCCCGTGGTTTTTCATGACGATGCAGAGGTTCTCGCCAAGCAGATTGGCGATGCGCTCGCCCTCATCGGGCTCGTCCGCCGGGCCCTCGAACTCGTGATAGCCGATCAGGCCATAGAGGTTGAGGATATCCTGGGAGACATACATCAGCCCCCGCTTCATGGCCGAAACCACGACGCCGACCCTGGGATGCAGGTGGAACGAGGCCATGCGGTCGGGATGGGCTTTCAAAAGGGCGCCGTGAAAGTTGAGGCCCGCGGGTCCCGGCTTGTAGGGCGAATCGGTGTGGCAATTGCCCTCGAAATCGACCTTGAGGAAATCGGACGCCGTGATCTCGTCCCAGCGCAAACCCACCGGGTTCATCAGGAACTTGTCGGGCTCATCGGGCACGCGGGCCGTCAGGTGATTTCGGATGGTGTCGTTCCAACCGAAATGCTGGGTGATGCGGCAGCCGGCGGCCAAGGCCACGCGCGTCTCCCATTCCGCTTCGCTCACCTGGCCGCGCAGGGAATTATGCGGCCGATCCTGCACATTTGTGTCGCTCATGATTTCCTCCCGAACTGCGAATGTGGTGTGTTTTGGCGCTTATCCTAGCACGAAGCCGCCTCATCCGCCGCGCTATCCGCCGCCGCGTTTGGCGGCCGCCGCGGCCAGGATATCGACGATTTCGTCGAAATCGGAACGGTTGGCCGCGTCCTCCTTGGTTTGGCGGCCCAGCGCCGTGCCTTCGGCCAGGCGGCAGAGATCGGCGAAGCCCTCGAAGGTCGCCGGCGACAGGCCGGTCGCTCCCACGGTGGCGGCGATCTCGTCCATCTCGGTCGCCCAGCGGTAGGCGTCGGGCCCGAGATTGGGCGCCCGGCGCCGGGCCTCCTTGACCTGCGCGTTGTCACCGAGGTCCTCGGCTAGCTCTTTTTCGACGCCCAGCGCCTTGGCGGTGGCGAAGGCCTGCATGACCAGGAGCACGACCCCCTTGGACACCGCGGCGCCGGCGATCTTGAGGCCCGAGGCCTGGCCTGCCCTTGTGCCGATCGTGCGAATGTCGAGCCCGTAGGCGTTGAGCGCCTCGAATTCTTCCGCGCCGGGGCCGGAGACGTAGATGCGCGGCTGGGGCTTGCCGTCAACCGCGGCCCCGCCCCGGATCGCCGCATCGACGCAACGGATGCCCACCGCATCGAGGACGCCCGCGATCTCCGCCGCCGTCGCCGGCGACACCGCGTTGCAATCGACATAAAGGAAATCGCCGCCATGGGCCTTGACGGTCGCGGCGATGCGCTTCGCGAATTCCAAGGCACTGCCCGGCGGCAGGACAGAGAGCAGCATATCGGCCTGTTCGATCAGGGCCGCATCGTTCGCCACATCCTCCAGCCCGGTCCGCGCCGCCCGTGCCTTGGTGTCGGCGCTGCGGTCGGTCAGGTTGGTAATGACGCGGAGGCCCTGGCTGACCAGGTGCCCGCCGATGGCGTGGCCCATATGGCCCGGCGCCATGATGGCAATGGTTGGATCACTCATGAAACCCTCCCTTTCTTGTATCGCGGCCCGGTGTGTGCGCGGATAGCGATTCGGCTAGCGGCCGGGACCGAAATGATCCGAACGCACCACCCAGACGCTCAGCATCACGAGCAGGATACCGCCGACGGCGCCGACGATATAGAAGCTGCCGGCGATTCCCACCACCTCCGCCATGGCGCCGGCGGCCAAGGGCACCAGGGCCTGGCCGCCCCGGTTGAAGGCGACGCGGAACGCCGTCACCCGCCCCTGCAGGCTGACCGACACGTGGCGGGCCAACATGGAGATCATCATCGGCAGGTTGAAGCCCTGGCCGACGCCGCGGATCGAAATCGCCAACATCAAAAGGACGTAGACATCGCCAAGGAGCGGCACGATGGCGGTTCCCAGGATGACCATGCCGATGGTGACGATCAGGAGCCAGTGGTGGGGGAAATAGCGGGCCGCCGCTCCGGTCGATATGGCGGCGATGGCCGACGCGACATTGGCGGTGCTCATCAACCCGCCGATGAGCGAGCCCGACAGGCCGATCTCCTTGTCGAGCCAGACCACGTAGAACGAGGCGTGGATGCCGGAGCCGGCCTGGCGCAGCACCGTCAGCATCATCACCAGGGCCACCGCCGGGATCAGCAACAGCTTAAGCGTGTCGGTAAAACCCGGTCCCCTGTCCGGCCGACGCTTTGCCGGTTTTTCTTCCGCTTCACCGCCGTCCGCCTGGGCCGGGGCCGGGTAGGGCTCTGGATCCGTTTCGAAGCGTCTGGGGACGAACAGCGTCGCGCCGGTTCCCCCGCCGATCCACAGCATCAAGACCGTGAACCCGCCGAACGGGCCCCAGACGTCCCATGCCGGGCCCATCAGGAGGGGACCCACGATCCCGCCCAAACGGGCGGAGAAAACCATGCGCCCGGCATAGGCGGGATGGCCCTTCAACCCCTGGCTCACCATCGCCTGGATGCCGACCCAGGTATTGCCCTCGGCATAGCCCGCGGCGATCTGGACCGCGATGATCATCGAAGCGAGCATCCAGATCGGGGCCCCGGAGACAACGGTGCCCCATTGAAGGCCCAATATCCCGGGAAGGAAGGGATAGATCATCGCCGTCACCATGGCGCAGCAGCCGAACAGGATGATGGCGGTTCGGCTGCCGATCCGGTCGATCAGGGACCCGCTATAGACCGAAAGGAAAACCGTCAGGATCTGGCGCGAGGACAGGATGAAGGCGATCAGGAACGGCAGTTCGACGCTGATCAACCCGCCCACGAACAGCGCCGCGCACATGGTCGCCATGGTCTGCAGGGGACCTAGGAAGAACGAGCTCGCATAGATCGGGCCCTGGACGTGCCAGGAGACTTGTTCCGGTCGGTCGCTCACGGTGAGGGGCTTCCCTCAGGGCGCGGGGGGACGGACGAACAGCATGCCGCCCGCGCCCGCAGCGAAGCGGCAAAAGGAATGCGCGTCAGGACTCCTGGCCCGCGAAGGTGGCCGTGGCCCAGGGGTCGTCGCCGGTGGGGGGCTGGTAGAGATGCTCCTCCATGCGGGTCTCCGCCCCTTCCTTGACCAGGGTTTCCTCGTATTCCTTGCGGATATAGGGATCTTCCTCGTCATAGGGGATGGCGTTGCCGCCGTCGCGCAGGTCGATGGCGCCGAGGTCCTTTTCCTCGCCGCCGGGAAGCCCCGGCTTGCGGCCGCGCGCGTTGTTGGGCCCAAACCAGGCGGTCAGGCGCAGCGGCTCCTTGGAAATGCCGAAATGCTGGTGAAACCAGTCGCCGCTCATGGGCGCGGCGGAGACCATGCCGACGGGCTCGTAATCGACCCGCACCACCTTATCCGAAACGCCGCTTTCCCAAGGCTTGGGGCCCAGCTCCGACGGCCAGGTATAGGTGTAGCCCTTGCCACTGACGCAGATCAGCACCGCCGCCGAACCGTGCTTGTGGCCCTTGGAGTAGCGTCCGGTCTCGTGCTGGCCGATCCACAGGTAGAAGCGGTTGGACACCATATGCGGTTCGATCCGCCGGTAGCCCGGCGAACGCCGGTTATCGAGCGGCAATTCGCAGTTCATGATGTCGGGCAATAGGTTGGTTTCCTTCATGGCCAATCCCCGCACCGGGTCCGGGGCGAGATCGTCGTTGGGCCGGAAGAAATCGGGATCGCCGTCATAGCGTTCGGAGAAGGTGTGGTTGCAGTCGAAGATCATGCGCCGGCTGTCGAACAGGTTCATGACATTGGGCGCCGAGGTGCCCGCCAGCAGCAGCGCCGGGCTGGACGCGGCGTTGACGATGCGGTGATAGGCGTTCAAGGGAATGGCGAAGAGCGAGCCTTTCTGCCATTCGAAGATCTGTTTCTCGCCGCCTTCCTGCCACACCTCGGTGGTGCCCCGGCCTTCGACCACCAGGTACTGTTCCTCGTACATGTGCCGCTCGACGTTGAGCGCGCCGGCACCCGGCACCTCCACGACGTAGGATCCCCACAGCCCTTCTGTACCGTAAAGCTGGATGAAGGCCCCCTTGCCGCCCATCCGCTTCCA
>JAHEKA010000285.1 GCA_024638585.1 Rhodospirillales bacterium | reverse complement strand
TGCGGATGTCCTGCATCATGCCGGTGACGTCGACGATCTCGCAATTGGGAAAGGTCTCGGCGATGCGCTTGACGGTCGTGTAAGGGATCACGCCGTCGGGCGCGCGCACCAGTCCCTCGAGGCAGGAGATGCCGATGCGGCCCTTGGAAAACCCCATTTCGCCGAATTTCTCGATGATGCTGTCGGCCCAACGGTTGCGGCAGTCGCGGACGTCGGCGACCCAGTTCTGGGAGCGGCGCCACCACGGCGAGCGGTTGAAGACGCAGGAGGTGACTTCGCCCTCGAGGGGGAAGATCGTCAGGGTTTCGGTCCCGTATCCGCCGATGGAGCTGAGGTAGCGCGAATCCGCCATCAGCTGGTCCCAGCGGCCGTGATTGGCGGGCAGGACCAGGACATCGATGCCGCGCTTGGCCATGGCCCGGCGCACCAGACGGTAGCGCCGGTCGCGTTCCTTCAGGGACAACCTAGGGACCAAGACCTCATCGTCGGCAGGCGGGGGATGAGTCTTGCCCAAGGTGTCCACGGTTTCGCGCATTTCCTTGACTGATGACATGTCTTTCCCCAATCGCTCCGGTTACCGCGTCCCTGTGGACACGGGAATCAAATGTCGGTTGTTCGTGAACTACTCGGCCGCGACGCCCCACCACTTGGCGGGTTTGACCACGTCCGTCTCGACCTCGAAGCTGCTGTCGAAAACATGTTTGGCGGGGTCGATGACGACGTCCCAGGGAAACGTGCTGTAGAGCACGATGCGCAGGAAATCGTCGTCGCAGGTCACGCTGTGACCGATCCCCATGGGCACGTAGTAGAGGTCGCCGGGGGTGAGGTCGGTGTTGCCGAACTCAGAAAAGTTGGTGGCGTTGGCGCGGAACTGAAGGCCGAACTCCTCCGACCTGAGGGCCCGGTGAAAGCCCCGCATGGGGCCCCGCGTGTTGTAGACCTCGACCATGAAATACTTGGAATCTAGGATTTTCGGTCCCGGCCCCCTGGCGCCGGTCAGCTCCTTGAAGATGTCGAACACGCGAAGCTTCTTGACCGCACTTTCCTTCGAATCCCGGGAGATGCTCGAGACCCCGACCAGGGTCTCGTAATCACGGTCGATCTCCGTAATCTGATCGGGTGTGTCGCGCCAAGTGATAAGCTTTTCCACCACTTTGCCCTTTGGCGGCTCTCCTGCGCCCTCGGGCAGCGTCCAGTCGGGACCACCTTTTCGGGTCAGTGTGAAGCCCACCTCACTGTGGTAGTCGTCTTCCCCCATCATGTGGGCGACCGGTTCATGGAGATATGCGAACAACCGCAGCGAATCCGCGCTGCCTGTGCTGCGGTGAGCCGTGCCGCCCGGTAAAAGTACAAGCTCGCCGGGACGGGTTTCGTAAATCCCGTACTCGGTTTCCAGGGTCGTGGAGCCCGCGAATTGAAAATAGACCACGTCGAAATCGCAGAACCGGTAGAAATTGGGCTGGGTGCCGCAAACGCTTTCGAAGCCGATGCGCTGGTCTTCGTTGACGAACATGGTGATCGACTGGTTGGGCTCCCCAATCATGTCGAAGGGCCGGAAATTGGGGACCGCCCTCGTGCCCCGCGCCGTGCCCATCAGGCCTTCGCGGGTCCGTTCGGAAAACACCTCGCCGTGGAATCCGTATCCATCCCATCGGGTCATGAACTCGTGCGCTTTGGTCATGGCTGGTCCCCTGTTTTGTCCCGCGCAGGCGGTGCGCGGCGCTGCCCACCTATTATGCGGTTGATTGTACTGAGGGCGCGAAAGAGGCACAACAGCCCGCCGCTCTAAAGCTTTTGCGTTTCCCCGATTGGCATGATCTGATGACGGTCGTGGGCGGTGTGGGGTGATCCGGCGCCAGCCCGATTCCGGCGGGCAAGGCCCGTCAGAGAAGAGGACGAAGTACCGGACCCGACCCCGTTGGGACGGCGATGACGGCAATGGGTCAGAAAGAGGCGAAGCGGCGGAAAGACCGGGTGGGCCGGTTCCACGGCTCATCTCCCCACCACCCCCCACAAGAGGAAGCTCCATGAGTCTCTACCAGGTTCAGAAACTCATCCGTCAGGTCAATCGCAATCCCGCAGATCGGGAGAGTTTCAAATCCGACCGGTCCTCCTTCACCGACCGGTTCGAACTGACGCCGGAAGAGCGCGAGGCGGTGATCGGGGTCGACATGGGGTCGCTTTATGCCATGGGAGTCCATGCCCTTCTCCTCAGGCCGTTCACCATCATTCATGGCGTCTCTGAACCCGATTACCTTGATGCCATCCGCAGACACTGATCCGGAGGGACCATGACCATCGAATTCGCCTGTGCCGTCAGTCATGCGCCGGGCACCACTGCCTGGACCGAAGCGGCGCCGAAAGATACGGTAGAGCGCATTCATGGTGGCTATCATCGGCTCCGGGACATGCTGGCCGCCGCCAAACCGGACGTCGTTCTGACCTTCACCAACGAGCATTGGTACAATTTCTTCCTCGACAATATGCCGGCCTTCTGTATCGGCCGGGGGGAACGCTTCGCCGGCCCCGTCGAAGTTTGGCTCAAGGTCGAAAAGGCACAGGTTCCTGGGGATCCGGAGCTTTCCGCGGAACTGATCGAAGCGTGCTACGCCGCCGGTTTCGACGTGAGCTATTCGGACGAATTGCAGCTCGATCATGGCACCATGGTGCCGCTCCATTTCCTCACGCCGGAGATCGACGTGCCGGTGATCCCGCTTTTCACGAACACCCTCATCCCACCGATGCCGACACCCGCACGCTGCCATGCGCTTGGCGCGGCATTAGGTAAAGCACTTGCGGAGAGCAAGAAACGCGTCGCCCTGGTCGCCACCGGCGGATTGTCTCACTGGCCGGGTGAGGCCGAGCATGGCCAGATCGACCGGGCCTTTGACGATCGGTTCGTGTCCGACATGGTCGAGGATCGTGCGGACAGCCTCAGGGCCTACACCCATGAGGAAATCGCCAAGAGCGGAACCGGCACCCACGAAGTGCGCAACTGGATCTTGCTGAGGGGCGCCATTCCCGGATGGCGGGGTGAGGTCGTCACTTACGAGGAGGTGCCGGCCTGGGCCACCGGCTACGGGCTGCTCGCCTTCCACAAGGCTGGCGCGTAGGCGCCCTTACAGACTTCCTGCGTTTCGAGCTTTCCGAGCGGTGCGCCGGGCCCACACGCAGGTTTGGCTCGACACCTTGCATGACAGTGCGCATGTTTCCATGCCGGTCTCCGCTTATGGCCAAAATCCGACATGAGGTTGGCGATCCGGGCCGCCAACTCCGCCCCGGATATACCCCCGGTTCCTCCCGCTGCGGCGACAAGCCGGGAGCGGTGTACTTACGAGATAGGCCGGCCCGGACGACCCGCCGCTAGCGGTGCGCCCTCACCGGGACCGTCATCTCACCAATGCCCTCGAAGCTGGCAACGATCACGTCACCCGCTTGAACCGGCTCGGAAATCGCCGGCGTACCCGCCATGACGACGTCGCCCGGATTAAGCGTGAAAAAGGTCGAAGCGTGGGCGATCAGAGTGGCCACATCGAAGGCGAAGTCGCGCGTGTTCGCTTCGTGGATCAATTGGCCGTTGATGCTGAGCGAATTGTTCACGTTATCGGGATCGGGAAGTTCGTCCCGGGTAACGATCCAGGGGCCCAGGACGGCATAGCTGTCGATCGATTTTCGGGAGCTCGGGCTTTCTTTTCCCCTGAGGCTCATATCAAGGCCTATGCAATATCCAAAAACGTGATCCATCGCCGCTTCCCGCGGGATGTCCGTCCCTTCCTTGCCGATAACCAGTGTCAGCTCGGCTTCGGGATCGTTGCGACGGTCGAGGAACCGCAGTGAAACGCCATCGGCAGGCCCGACCAAGGCGCTGTTTGCCTTGATGAACATGTGAACGGGATCGCCGTCTTGGCGGCTCTGCGCACCTTGCCCAAGGGGGTTCGATTCATTGTCGAGGTTGCGGCGATTACGGGCGATACCGATGATCTTGCCGGGGTTCGCAACGGGACTCTTGAGCTCGATTTGGGAAAGCGGCATCCGCGCGCCGTTCACCGCGCTCTGCTCTATCGAGGGCCGCAAGGACTCGAAGTTGGAAATCAGCGCATCACCCCTGGGATAGGGCCATCGGACCGTTTCCAGACCATCAAGCGCGGCACTCACATCGATGACGTCGTCGCCATCGACAAGCCCCAACCGGTTGCTATCGAACCTACAAATTCGCATCGGCTTTCTTGCTCCCTGTCAGAAGAATGAGCCAGATATGGCGACATCGATCGTCGCCTGTTGCTGG
>JAHEKA010000284.1 GCA_024638585.1 Rhodospirillales bacterium | reverse complement strand
CGCTGGGCGGCCCGGAAGGAATCCACAAGGGCCCGGGCAAGGCCGGGATGGGCGTCCAGCACCTCGTTGCGGATCACCACCAGGTGCATGATGGGATAGGCGCCGGTGGCCCGGAAGAAGGTGGCCTCCTCCTCATGTGCATCGGCGAACAGGCGCCGCATCCGGGCAGAGTCCACCATGGGCGGCGGTGGGTGGGGCATGAAACAGCCGTCGATCTCGCCGGCGTCGGCGAGTGCCCCGAGATCGGCGCCGGGCGGGATCGGTTCGATGCTGACACCCGGCTTGGCGTCGAACGCAACCATGTCGCCCTTGGTGGGACGCCAGACGATGTCTTCCCAGGCGGTGCCGTAATACGACTTCAAATCGCCCCGGGCCAAGACCGACAGCGTCGTGTGGAATGAGCGCAGGGCGATGCGCTTGCCGGGGAGGTCCTGGGGCCCCTCGATCCCTGCGTTCTTGCGGACCCACATCTGGCTCTGGCTGAACAGCCGCCGGGGAAAGCAGGGAATGGCGGTGAAGGGGAGCGATCGGTCCCTGGCCGCCATCATCAGATAGGGCGACAGGCCGAATTCGCAGATATCGAATTCAAGGCCCGGATACATGCGTTCGTGGCGCCCGGTGCCGTCGCGTCCGGGCGAGCTCTGGCCCACCTGCAGAACGTCGAAATCGACGCCGCCCGGAAGTGGCGCGGTGCCGTCGAAAAACGGGAAGTGCCGGTCGTAACGGTCGAGCGCGAAGCTAACGGCGTCGCCGTCCATGGCCCGGTTCCTTTTGGCCTTGCTCGCCGAACTCAGGTATCGAGGGTGTTTTCGGCGAACAGCTTGTCCGGGGCATAGATCTCTTCGATCAGGCCCTGGTCGTGGGAATACTTGATGAAGCGCTCCAGGTTCGCCTTGTTGCGCCCGAAGCCGTTCTCCCAGGGGTCTCGCACGAACAGGTTGCGCTCTTCCTCGAAATAGTGCCGTCCCCAGGCCAGCCGCGACCAGTTGGGGTCCTCGTAAAAGGTCTCTGCCAGGGCCTTGGAGTCGTTGAACATGCGGAACACTTCCTTGGCGATGTTCGGATCACTGTCCAGCAGGCTTTGGCGGATCGCGACCACATGCATGATCGGGAAATCGCCGACCGTTTCGAAGTAGTCGAGCTCTTCCGCCTTGCAATCTGCGAACAGCCGCCTGGCGGGCGTTTCCCCCGTGACCACCGAATGGGGCGGATGGGGCAGGAAGAAGGCATCGATCTCCCGGTTCTCCAGCATCTTGCCGAGATCGGCCCGGTTGCCGATGAAGTCGAGCTTCACCCCTTCCTTGACGTTGAACTGCACCTTTTCGTCGGTGGTCAGCAGCCAGTGGATGTCCTCCCACGGCACCTCGTAATGGAACTTCATGTCGCCCTTGGCCAGCAGCGACAGCGTCGTCTGGAACGAGGACAGCGCCACCTTCTTGCCCACCAAGTCCTTGGGGTGCCAGAAGTCCGAATCGGGATGCACCCACATCTGGCTTTGGCTGAACAGGCGGCGCGGGAAGATCGGGACGCCGGCGATCGGCATGTTGCGGCCCTTGGCCATCAGGAAGGTCGACATGGAGAACTCGGCAACGTCGAACTCTTCGCCGTGGAGCATGCGGCCATGGCGGTCGATGCCATCGCGCAGATCGCTCGATTGGCCCACCTGGAAGACCTTCAAGTTATATCCCTCGGGCGGCGTCACGGTCCCGTCGAAGAACGGGAAGTGGCGATCGTAACGCTCGATTGCGAGTGTGAGGTCCTTGGCCTGGGCCATGCGGGGTCTCCCATTTATGGGCGCGGCGGATGCGCGCCGGTTGTCCTTGAGCTGGGGCTAAGAATAGCTGCCCGCATCGACCGTGTCATCCCGGGCCGCGCGGCGGCGGCCCGAGCGTGCCGGTGGCGGCTTCGCGAACGTGCAAGGGGGTTGACCCAAGGCGGATTTCGGCGCATTGACCGGGCCGGGCAGCGCTGCTTGAATGGCCGGCCGCGGGGATTTGCGCTTAAAGAAGAGGGAGAAAGCGATCATGAAGCTGAAGGACAAGGTCGCCGTCGTCACGGGTGCGGGGCGGAATATCGGCGAGGCCATCGCCCATCGCCTGTCGAAGGAGGGCGCCAAGATCGCCGTGGTCGACCTGGAGGCCGACCGGGCCGAGCGGGTGGCCGGCGAGATCAAGGCAGCCGGCGGCGAGGCGGCGGCGTTTTCCGCCGATGTTTCCGACGAGGACGCAGTCAAGAAACTGGTGGCGGACACGGTCGGGGCGTTGGGGCGCATCGACATCCTGGTCAACAACGTCGCCATCTCAGACAACAAGACGATCTTCGATATCACCAAGGCCGATTGGGACAAGGTCATGGCGGTCACCCTTGGGTCGCCGTTCCTGATGGGCAAATATTGCGCCGAGCAAATGGTGACCCAAGGTGATGGCGGCAATATCATCAATGTCGCGTCCACCTCCGGTTGGCGGGGCCGGCCAAGGGCGCTCGCCTATACGGCGGCCAAGGGCGGGGTGATCAACCTGACCCGGTCCATGGCGGTGCAACTGGCGCCCCACAACATCCGGGTCAATTCCATTTCCCCCAACAAGATCGGCTCACCGGTGGGCCAGGCGGATTTCGATCCCACCCGGCCGGTCAAGAACCTGGCGGGACATCCCGGCGAGCCCGACGATATGGCCGAGGCCGTGTTGTTCCTCGTCGGTGAGGAGTCGAAGTTTATCTGGGGCGAAAACCTGTTCGTTGACGGCGGCTGCATGGCCATGGAAGTCAGCTGAGGAACAGGCGGGTCGAAGGCACGCGTCCGGCCGATTACGGGACAATCAGCATGCAGATCATCCGCCACGCTGCGGCCCTGCCCACGGAGCTTTCGGGCGGGGTTATCGCCATCGGCAACTTCGACGGCGTCCATCTCGGCCATCAGGCGGTGATCGGCCAGGCGGGGAGCATCGCCCGCGACCTTGGCGCGCCCCTGATCGTTCTCACCTTCGAGCCGCACCCCCGGTCGGTCTTTCAGCCCGATGCCCCGGCCTTCCGGTTGACCTCGCTGCGCGCCAAGGCGCGGCTCCTGGAGCAACTCGGTGTCGACGGGTTGGTGGTGCTGCGGTTCGACCGGGCCTTGGCCGGCACCCCTGCGGAGGATTTCGTTTCCGGAATCCTGATGCGCGACCTCGCTTGCCGCCACGTGGTGGTGGGCGAAGATTTTGCCTTCGGCCGGGGGCGCCAGGGCAACGTCGGGCTGTTGAAAGAGATGGGCCCGTCGGGCGGTTTCGCGGTCAGCCCGGCGGTGCAGGAGCGGACCGGCGACGGCTCGGTAATCTCGTCCAACACCATCCGCGAACACCTGCGCGGCGGCCGCCCCGATGCCGCCGCCGCCCTACTGGGCCACCGGTGGGAGGTCGACGGGCGGGTGATCCATGGCGAGGCGCGGGGCCGCGATCTCGGCTTCCCCACCGCCAACGTGCGCATGGGCAGTCACCTTGAGCCCAAGCCCGGGGTCTACGCGGTGCGCGCGGGACTTGAGGACAGCGGCGGGGCGGTGCGCTGGCTCGACGGGGCGGCCAATTTCGGCACCCGTCCCCAGTTCGAAGGCGAAGACGCCCGGCTCGAGGTGTTCCTGATGGACTTCTCCGGCGACCTCTATGGGCACTTGCTGCGGGTTTCTTTTGTCGCCTATCTCCGGCCGGAGGCGGCGTTTCAGTCCTTGGATGCGCTGATCGAGCAGATGAATCAAGACGTGGTGGATGCGCGCGCCTGCCTCGCCGCATCCTGCTGACGCGCTGTAAGGTTGACGCGGCGCGCCGGATGCCGTTCCATGCGCCCCGCATCAGTTCGGAGCGATAAGTCACAGCCATGAGCGGCGATTACAAATCCACGGTGTTCCTGCCGAAGACGGTGTTTCCCATGAGGGCCGGCTTGCCCCAGCGCGAGCCCGAACTGCTGGCCCGATGGGAGAGGATCGGCCTGTGGGACCGCCTGCGCGCGGAGTCCCGGGAGCGCGAGCGATTCATCCTTCATGACGGGCCGCCCTATGCCAATGGCAACATCCATATGGGCCATGCGCTGAACAAGATCCTCAAGGACGTCATCAACCGTACCCGCCAGATGCAGGGCTACGACGCCAATTATGTGCCCGGCTGGGACTGCCACGGCCTGCCCATCGAATGGATGATCGAGGAAAAGTACCGATCCGCCGGCAAGGACAAGGACGAGGTGCCGGTGATCGATTTCCGCGCCGAATGCCGCGCCTTCGCCGCCCAGTGGATCGACATCCAGCGCGAGGAATTCAAGCGGCT
>JAHEKA010000283.1 GCA_024638585.1 Rhodospirillales bacterium | reverse complement strand
GCGGCGGAAGGTCAGCGTCGAATCGACCTCGTCCTTGATCTTGATCAGGGCGTCGAGGACCATCGGGCCGCAGCGGTCGAGATCGAGCTCGTAGGTGTCGAGACGAGGATTGCCCTCCCCGTCGGGATCCCAGCGGTAGACCTGGAACGGCTTGATATTGCCGCCCCCGTCCGGGGCCTTGTGGGTCTGGCCCTCGCCCACCTTGGAATTGCGGGGCAAACTGAATTCCACCATGAAACCGATCCTTCAGCTTTCGATCAGTAGACGCGTTCCTTGGGCGGGATCGTTTCGATATCGTCGCTCAAGGTATTGAGATGCACCGGGCGGTAGGTGAGGCGCGTATCATGGGCGCCGTCAAGAAACACCGCCGTGTGCTTCATCCAGTTGTCATCGTCCCGGTCGGGATAGTCCTCATGGGCATGGGCGCCGCGGCTTTCGTGCCGCGCCTCGGCCGAATGGAGCGCCGCCACTGCCTGGCTCATCAGGTTCTCGAGCTCCAGCGCCTCCACCAGATCCGAATTCCAGATCAGTGAGCGATCGCTGACCGCCATATCCGTCAGTTCCTCGGCGCAGGCGTTGATCAGCTCGACGCCTTCCTTCAGCACCTCGGAAGTGCGGAACACGGCGCAGTTGTTCTGCATGATGCGCTGCATCTTCTGGCGGATCTGGGCCACCGGGCTGGGGCCGGACGCATTGCGCACCCTATCCAGCCGGGCGATCGCCTCTTCGCCGACACTCGCGGGCAGGCTCATCTTGGGACTGTCGGGCTTGACCACCTCCGCCGCCCGAAGCGCCGCGGCCCGGCCGAAGACGATGATGTCGAGCAGGGAGTTGCAGCCCAGCCGGTTGGCGCCATGAACCGAGACGCAGGCCGCCTCGCCGATCGCCATGAGGCCGGGCACCACCCGGTCGGGATCGGTGTCCGTGGGGTTGATGACCTCGCCATGATAATTGGTCGGGATGCCGCCCATGTTGTAGTGCACCGTCGGCAAGACCGGGATCGGCTCCTTGGTCACGTCGACACCGGCGAAGATCTTCGCGGTTTCCGAAATGCCGGGCAGGCGTTCGTGCAGCAGATCCGCATCGAGATGCTCGAGATGCAGATAGATGTGGTCGCTTTCCTCGCCCACCCCGCGGCCTTCGCGGATTTCGATCGTCATCGACCGGCTGACCACGTCGCGCGAGGCGAGATCCTTGACCGTCGGCGCGTAGCGCTCCATGAAGCGCTCGCCCTCGGAATTGGTGACGTAGCCGCCCTCGCCCCGGGCGCCTTCGGTGATCAGGCAGCCCGAGCCGTAGATGCCGGTGGGATGGAACTGGATGAATTCGAGGTCCTGCAACGCCAGCCCGGCCCGCAAGGCCATGGCGTTGCCGTCGCCGGTGCAGGTATGGGCCGAGGTGCAGGACATGTAGGCCCGCCCATAGCCACCGGTGGCGAGAACCGTCATCGGCGCGGTGAAACGATGGAGGGTGCCGTCATCCAGGTTCCAGGCCATCACCCCGGCACAGGCGCCGTCATCGGTCATGATCAGGTCGATGGCGAAGTACTCGACGAAGAACTGGGCCTTGTGCTTGAGGGACTGCTGGTAAAGCGTATGCAAGATCGCATGCCCGGTGCGGTCGGCCGCGGCACAGGCCCGGTGGGCGAGCTTCTCGCCGTAATTCACCGTGTGGCCGCCGAACGGGCGCTGGTAGATCTTGCCTTCTTCGGTGCGTGAAAACGGCACGCCGTAATGTTCCAGTTCCGTGATGGCGGGGATGGCGTTGCGCACCATGTATTCGATGGCGTCCTGATCGCCCAACCAGTCGGAGCCCTTGACGGTGTCGTACATGTGGAAGCGCCAGTCGTCGGGTTCCATGTTGCCGAACGAGGCGCCGACGCCGCCCTGGGCGGCGACGGTGTGGCTGCGGGTGGGGAACACCTTGGTGATGCAGGCCGTGTTCAGGCCCGCGGCAGTCATGCCCAGGGTCGCACGCAGACCGGCGCCACCGGCGCCGACGACGATGACGTCGAAATGATGATCGGTGACAGGATAGGCTTCGGTCATGGGCTCAGGTCCCAAAGGCGACACGGAGGACGGCTATGGTGCCGATCAGGGCGGCAAGCGCTGCACCCAGCTTGATGGCGATGACCAGGGTCCATTTCGCCGCCTCCGAATGAACGTAATCCTCGATCACCACCTGCATGCCGAGTTGCAGATGGTGCAGGCCGGCCACCAACAGGGCGATCAGCATCACCGGCGCGACCGGCCCGCGCATCCAGGCGACGACTTCACCATGGCTGGCCCCCCACAGCCCGGCCAGGGAGGCGACGAACCAGAACACCAAAGGCACCAGGGCGATGGCCGTCAGGCGCTGGGCCCACCAATGGGCCGCGCCCTCCTTGGCCGAGCCGAGACCCCGAACCTGGCCGAGACCGCTTCTCAAATTGTGCTGCCCGCTCACGATGCGCCTCCCGATCCCAGGAGCCCCGCCAGCCAGGCCAATGCCGTCAGGAGAAACGAGGCCGCCACCACGCCGTAGCCCGTGAGGCGCGCGGTCTCCAGTTCGAACCCCATGCCGGCGTCCCAGAACAGGTGCCGAATGCCGTTGCACAGGTGATAGAACAGCGCCCAGGTGAAGCCGACCAGTACCAGGCACCCCAGCCAGGAGCGCGCTGCCCCCTGCGCCACCGCGAAGGCATCCGGACCCGCGGCAAGGGCGGCGAGCCAGGCCACCAGGCCGAGCGCGCCGAAGCCGAGCGCGACGCCTGTCATGCGATGAAGGATCGAAAGAACCGAGGTGAATTGGGGCCGATAGACTTGCAGATGGGGAGAGAGCGGCCGGTCGTCTTGCGCCATGGAAGGGCCTTCGAAAGGGGGGAGGCCGCACCGCGGGAACCCGGGCGCGATCCCGAATGTGTCTTTGGGTTTAGACCCTGGCCAGCGGCAAGTCAACGGCGGCAAGCGGCGGCCCCCGCCAGGCGCCCGTGGCGCCGCGGTTTCGTGCGGGTGGCGTCGGAACGCATTTTGCGCGCTGCACAAACTCCATTGAATCAGAGCCTTATAACAAAGACTTTTATTAGATGAATACAGTGCTGTGGAAAAATCTGTGGATAAAGTGTGTGCTTACTGTGAGAAATCAATGATTTAATGCACAAGAAATTTCGTTTTTATTTCACTTTCAACTTGCGCCCTCCCGCCGCGGAGGTGATCATCAAGACGGTACAAGGGCGTACCGGTCTCGTGACCGGATCGGCGGGGAGACTCCTCCGGGTTTGCCTTGCAGGTTTGGATACGGTGCCGGAAGCGGGTTGAGGGACGGCTTCGGTCGTCTTGATAATCAGCTTGGTGTCGGGGGCGGGCCCTTTTTCGGGAGGGATTTCGCGAGAAACCGGTCTTTAGGGGCCGCTCGTCTCCGGGCGGAGGTAGCGTAGCCCACCGTCGGGCAGGTATTTTCTGGTCCGCGTGTCTCCCCAAGGGCATGCGGGCCGCACCGGGCCAACCGATAAGGACGGCCCGGGTTCCAGGCGGACCACCGCGGGGGCGACCCCTAAATGATCCGTCCCTCCCCGAAGGAAAGGCGACTTTCTGACGGGGCGCTCCGGGAGGAGACTTTCGGGCCGGAGGTAACTCCGGGGGAGCGGGGAAACCTAGCTTCCAACGGGAACAGGAAATGCCCCCGCGGCAGAGCCGCAAACCCTTCGTCAGGTTCCGCAGCCCTTTCGGGGGCGCCGGCTGCACCGTGCGTATCGCTTCTCTCCCTGGGGACGCGGTGATCGTGCGATGCGGCTAGGCAGGAAACGCATCTTTCCCATGTGCCGGGGGCAGCTCTCGCTCCCGGGGCGTCAGGCCGGTCCCTTCGGGGCTGGAGTGCAAGGACATTAGGCCTTGTGCGCCTGACGCCCCATTTTCTTGCCGCAAACCGAAACAAGGGCGCCAAGGATCGCTTTTTACCGGCTGGCGCCCTCCTCAAGCCGGGCGATGGCCTCATTGAGCGCCAGAAGCCGGCGGGCCTCTTCGACGTGCAGGGCCTCGACCATGCGCCCGTCCAGGACGGCAACATGTTCCCCCTCGGCCGCCGCCGCCTCGAAGGCTTCGACCATGCGCCGCGCGTCAGCGACCTTGTCCTGAGCGGGGCTGAAGGCGGCGTTGGCGGGGTCGACCTGGCGCGGGTGGATGACCTGCTTGCCGTCGAACCCCAGCATGCGCCCCTGGGCACAGGCGGCGGCAAAGCCTTCGTCGTCGGTGAAGGCGGGGTAGACCGCATCGATGATGCCAAGACCCGCGGCCCGGGCGGCGAGGACGCTCCGCTCCAGC
>JAHEKA010000282.1 GCA_024638585.1 Rhodospirillales bacterium | reverse complement strand
CACCATGGGGCACGCGGTGGCGGGGGAGGAGCGCATCACCGCGGCCGCGCTTCCCTCGGTGCGCGCCATCGGCACCGCCTTCGGCGCGGCGCTGGCCGGCATGCTCTCGATCATGGCGGGCCTGGCCGATGCGACCGATCCCGCGGCCGTGGGCCCGGCCATCGTCGTCGTCTACGGCATCAACATGGTGCCGGTGCTGTTGGCGGTCGCCCTGATGATCTGGCTGGTCCGCCCCGCGCGGGCGTGAGACCGGCTATTCGATGGCGTATTCGGCGATGGCGTCCATGTTGGGGGCGAAGCCGAAGCCCGGGCTTTCGGGCATGTCGACCCAGCCGTCCGTGATCTCCGGCAATCCGTCGAAGATCATCTGACAGGCGCCCGCCGAATTGAGCTGGTATTCGATGGTGGTGCCGTTGGCGACGCCGGCCTGCAGATGCATGTTGTGATAGGGGCAGCCGCCGCCGTTGGAGATCGGCGTGTTGAAGGCCTGCGCCATGCCGGCGATCTTGAGGCACTGGGTCATGCCGCCGGTGATGATGGCGTTGGGCTGGACGATGTCGACCGATCCCGCCATCAGCATGTCGCGGAAACGGTAGGCCTGGCCCTCGTTCTGCCCGGCGGAGAGCGGGATGGTGGTGCGCTTGCGCATGTCGGCCAGCAGATGCACGTCGTTCTGCATGATCGGTTCTTCGAAGCAGGCGACATTCAGCGGTTCCAGCCGGCGGGCGAGGTCGACGGCGGCGGGCAGGTCGAGGCGGCAGCCCGCGTCCACCGAGATTTCCACGTCCGGGCCGACCGCGTCGCGCACCCAGCCGACGCGCTCCACATCGCCGGCGACGGTCTCGGCGATGGTCTTGGAGGGATTGCGCCGGTCGTGGCCCGGGCGCCCCACCTGCATCTTGAGCGCGCGGTACCCTTCATCGACCATTGCGGTGACGGCATTTGTCAGCTGCTCCTGATCGAAGAAGGAAAAGCCGCAGGTGGCATAGGCCTCGATCCGATCCCGGGTGCCGCCGATCAGCCGCCATAGCGGTTCGTTGAAGATTTTGCCCTTGATGTCCCAGAGCGCCAGGTCGATGGCGGCGACGGCGTGGCTGCCCTGGCCCGACTGGCCCCAGGGGGTGAGCGTCCAGTAAAGGTGCTGCCAGATGCGCTCATGCGCCAGCGCGTCCTGGCCGATGATGGCCGGTCCGGCGACGTCGTTGATCATCTTGGCGATGACCGTTCCTTGGGTGATCGAGGTGATGCCGTGGCCGATCATGCCGTCCTCGGTCTCGACCTCGGCCAGGCACATGGAGTTGGGCCGGACCCGGTCGTTGCCGAAGCGGGCGAAATTGATGGGAACGGCGACGGCCGTGGCGTGGACGCGGGCGATCTTGTGGCTCATGGAATTCCCCCCTGTTGCGGGCCGGCGGTTGATTGGCCCCGGGGGGCGCCAGCCTGTTCTTGGCCTATGTTAGGGCGGCGGCCGCGCCCCGGCAAGCTGGCCTGCGTGACAGGGGCAGGCTATCGTGGCGCGGCAAGGGGCGTGAGAGGCAAAATCATCATGAGGCGCGCGAAGAGTTTGCGCGGAGAGCGCACGAGAATGTTGTGGCTCAAGATCATCCTGACCCTGGCCGGGGCATACGTCCTCGTCGTCGGCTTGGCCGCAATCTTCCAGGCCAGGCTGATCTTCCCGACATTCATCGCCAACGCCCATGCGCCGGCCCTTCCCGGGGATGCGGCCAGGCTGGAGGTGATGAGCGGCGACGGCCATCAATTGGTGGGCACGCACCTGCCGCCGGTGGCGGCGGGCGGCACGGGAGACGAGGGGAGCCTGATCCTCGGCTTCGGCGGCAACGCGTCTCACGCCGATCATGTGGCGCTGATGCTGCAAGGTCTGTTCCCCACCGCCCATGTGGTGGTGTTCCACTACCGGGGTTACGGGCGGAGCGCCGGCGCCCCGTCGGCCAGGGCCCTGCTGGCCGATTCGCTTGTCATCCATGATCGCGCGGTGGCAGCGGTCGAACCGAAACGGGTTATTGCCGTCGGCATTTCCATCGGCTCGGGCGTTGCCGCTTATTTGGCGAAGCATCGCACACTCGCGGGATTGATCCTGGTGACCCCGTTCGATTCCATCGAGGCCGTCGCCAAGGGGCATTACGGCTGGTTGCCGGTGGGTTTGTTGCTGCGCCACCGCATGCCGGCCATCGAGTTCCTGAATGGGAACGGGACGCCGACGGCTTTGATCGCGGCGGAAAATGACCAGATCGTGCCCCTGGATCATGCCCTGGCGCTTAAACGCGTCGTGGGCAATCTGGTCTACGAGCAGGTGATCGCCGACGCTCATCACAACGACATCTACGGCCGGGTCGAATTTGCCGATGCGATGGCCCGGGCCATGGCCCGCATCCGCGCCGCGGCACCGTAACGCCCGGTTCCTCGGCGCGCCTGCTCAGGCCGTTTGGGCGGCGGGCAGATCGAAGGTGAAGGCGGTGCCGGTGCCGGGTTCGCTTTCCACCAGCAACACGCCCCCATGCAGCTCGACGATGCGTTTGGCGATGGCGAGGCCGAGGCCGGCGCCGTCGCGCCCGCCATCGCCGCCACCGCCGCGTTCCTTGCCGACCCGGTAGCTGCGCTCGAACACCCGAGGCAGTTCTTCGGCCGGAATGCCGATGCCGGTGTCCCGGACCCGGACGGAGATGCGGCCCGCGCCGCCCTGCACGCCGAGATCGATGCGCCCGCCCGACGGCGTGTACTTGATGGCGTTTTCCGTGAGGTTGGCCAGCACCCGTTCGATCAGCCCGATATCGCCGTCGACGGGCGAGGCGTTGAGGGGAATGTCGATCTCCAGGCTGAGCCCTTTTTCATCGGCCATGGCGCGGAATCTCTGGGCCACGTCCTGGACCAGCTCGGCGAGGGAGAAGGGCTCGGTGTGAAGCTGGCGGTCCTCGCTCTCAAGGGTCGTCAGGTCGAACAGGTCGGTGATGAGGCGGCCGAGACGCTGGCTGTGCTTGTGGGCGAGGGCGAGGTAATGGCGTTTCTCTTCCGGCGCCAGGCTCGCGTCCTTCATCTGCAGGGTTTCGATGGCGCCCTGCAGCGAGGCGAGCGGCGTGCGCAGATCGTGGGAGATATTGGCGATCAATTCCTGGCGCAGGGTATTGGCCTCTTCCAGCGCCGCGACCTGTTCGTCGATGCGACGGGCCATGGCATCGAAGGTCAGCGCCAGCGCGTCGATCTCGTCCGGCGCCCGGCCGGGGGTGGCTGCGGCCGGGGCGAGGGGGCGCGCCGGATCGCCCGAGCGGAAACTCTCCACCCGGGCGGTCAAGCGCCGGAGCCGGCGGGTCAGCCGCGTGAACAGCAACACGCCCAGCACGGCGATCAGGGCGAGGCTGGCGACCGCGACGCCGCCGCCGAGCCGCATGATCCAGCTGGTCTCCAGCATGCCGGCGACCGATTGGTAGGTTTCCCCGCCCAGCACGACATAGAGGTAGCCCTGAAGCCGCCCACCCTCGGACACCGGCGCGGCGGAAAAGATCTTGCGGCCGGATCCCGAGCGTGGGTCGTCGCCGCGGATCGGCAGCTTGGCGCCGGCGCTCAAAAAATCCCGGACCGGGCCGAGGGAGACGCGGGCACGCTTGATCTTGTCGGGCGGCGCGGAATAGGCGATCAAGTTTCCTTCGGCGTCCAGCAGATAGACCTCGATCGCCGGGTTGACCACCATCAGCATGTCGAACACGCGTTTCAGCGCCGCCTTGTCCACGGTGCCCGACTTGATCAGCGGCTGGGAGCGCGCGAGGTCGGCGGCCAGCGAGCGGTTGAGCGCCTGGGTCACCTCCTGGATATGCAGCCGGGTGGTGGTCACCGTGAGGATGACATAGGCCAGACCGACGAGACCGAGAAGCCCCAGAAGGGCGAGGACCAGTTTGGCATGAAGGCTGCGCAGCATCGCTCAAACGTCCAACTGGTCGGTGAACTTGTAGCCCACACCCCAGACGGTCAGGATGTAGCGCGGTTCGGTGCTGTCCGCCTCGATCTTTGCGCGCAGGCGATTGATATGTGAATTGACCGTATGTTCATAGCCGGTGAAACCCTGGCCCCAGACGTTCTCCAAGAGCTGGGCGCGGGTCCAGACCTTGCCCGGCTGCTTCGCGAACGCCACCAAGAGATCGAATTCCTTGGCGGTCAGCTCCACCGGCCTGCCCTTGATGACGACCAGGCGCTTGGAAAGGTCGATGGCGATGTCGCCGACGGTGATGCTTTCCGGCGGCCCGGCGCCGGCGTTCTGGGCGTGGTCGAGCCGCCGGAAGATCGCCTTGGTGCGTG
>JAHEKA010000281.1 GCA_024638585.1 Rhodospirillales bacterium | reverse complement strand
GTGGCCGGTGTTTTGGGCCTCAGCCGGGAAGAGATGCTGGCCCACCCGGAACGGTCCGTCGCACCGGCGGAGGAGGCGCAGCTTGGTGCCGCACTGACACGGCGGGCGGCAGGCGAACCGCTGGCCCGCATCACAGGCGAGCGCGAATTCTGGAGCCTGCCCCTTCGGCTCGGTCCAGACACCCTCGTCCCTCGCCCCGAGACCGAAACCGTGGTCGAAGCCGTCCTCGATCACCTGGAGGACCGGACCGCGGCCTATTCGATTCTCGACCTCGGCACCGGATCGGGCTGCATCCTGTTGGCGCTGCTCTCCGAACTGCCGGAAGCCTGGGGTCTCGGCCTCGATCAAACCGAAGGGTGCCTCACGGTGGCGGCCGACAACGCGCGCCGCCTGGGGTTTTCCGAGCGTACCCGGTTGGCGGCGGGAGATTGGGGCCGTGGCCTTGCCGGCACCTTCGATATCATCGTCGCCAACCCGCCCTACATTGCGCGCGGCGAAAAAGCCGCCCTGCCGGCCGAAGTGCGCGATTTTGACCCGGATTTCGCGCTTTTCGGCGGTGCGGACGGCTTGGACGCCTATCGGGCGCTCGCCCCCGATTTCGCGCGGTTGCTGGCTCCCGGAGGCGTTGGCGTGGTTGAATTGGGTGCTGGCCAGGCCGAAGCAGTGGCCGCAATCTTCAAGGATTCCGGGCTTTTTGTGGGTTCTCCGCGGTGTGACCTTGCGGGCCATGCCCGGGCTTTGGCCTTCGCCACAGGTCCGCAGGGCCTGGAACGGGGAAAATCGAAAAAAAAGGTTGGAAATCGGGCCGTACCCGTCTAGTTTTGCCCCCGTTGAGCGTGAGCCGGGGGGCCCCGCTCTCACCCCGAAAGCAGATTCTTTGTTGCCGGCTTGGCCCGTGCTGCGGGTCCATAGCGTGACAGTCGGGAACGGTCTACGGGGTTTTAGCCTCTCGACACAACAAGACACGTGGGACGAGTAGTGAACGGAAAACGCAGCCGCGGCCGGTCGGGCCGTAACAAACCGTCCAACTCCAGAAACCAGACCTATGATTCAAGCGGCCCCGAAGGAAAAGTCCGGGGATCGGCCAATCAGGTCTTCGAAAAGTATTTGGCGCTTGCCCGCGATGCTCAATCGTCCGGCGACCGAATCAGTGCCGAAAACTACTTCCAGCACGCCGAACATTACTATCGGATCCTGAGCGTCAATGCCCAGAACGCCCAGAACGCCCAGAACGCCCAGAACGACCGGAACCGGCAACAGGTCAATGGCGCGCCACAAGGGCCGTCTCAGGGGGCTTCCCAAGGCGGCGCCCAAGGCGGCGCACAAGGTGGTACCCAAGGCGGCGCCCACAACGGCCGGGGCAACGGTCGGGATGGGGCCCCGTCCGAGGATCCCGCCAATATGCCGCAACCGGCCACGACCGAAGGGGCGGAACCGGAAAACGGCGTGGCCGCGCGGCCCAAGGGGCGTCCACCGCGTGCCCGCAAGTCCGCGCCGCGGGGCAAAGGCCGGACCGACGATACCACCCCCGAATCTGCGGAGACCTGAGCCCTCCGCCTGCCGGGTCCGCGCCGTAACCGGTGTCCTGGCCCGCAACCGTGCGATCTTGCGGTCCGATCGGGGCCGCCTCTCCCTGTCTTTCTTCTTCGCTGGTCCCACGCCCGCGTGGCGGGGCCCATGGCGATTCGTCCTTCCCCCGAACTTGTCCTGCAAGGGACATGGACTAAGATGAGCGGCGCCCAACGGCATCCCTCTTGACCGTCCATCAGCCGGCGCGCGAAGCCACGGGGGTTCAAGCTGCGTTGACGTACCCTCTTTCATGACCCGGAGCGCCTGAATGTGCGGGATTGCGGGTTTGCTCGACCTCACGCGGGGCCAGCCGGCGGGTGCCTTGAAGCACACCGCCCAGGTCATGGCCGGCGCTTTGCCGCATCGTGGGCCCGACGGCGAGGGGGCCTGGGCCGACGAACTGGGCGGCTTGGCACTGGGTCATCGGCGGCTTGCGGTGATCGATCCGAGCGCGGCGGGCGATCAGCCCATGACGTCGGCGGATGGTCGGTTCGTCATCTCCTACAACGGTGAGATCTATAACGCGTCCCAACTCCGCGACCAGCTTGGCGCCGCCGGGGCCCGGCACTTGCGCGGGCGCTGCGACACCGAGGTCCTCTTGGAGGCCTGCGCCCATTGGGGGGCCGAGGAGGCGGTCAGACGGGCCATCGGCATGTTCGCTTTCGCCTTGTGGGACAAGCGCGAACGCATCCTGACCCTGGTGCGCGACAGGGTGGGAATCAAGCCGCTCTACTGGGGCCGGGTGGGCCAGATGATCGTCTTCGGGTCCGAGCTCAAGTCCCTGGCCCGGGCCCCGGGTTTCGCGCCGGAATTGGATCCGGCCGCGCTGGCCGCCTATTTCAGGCTCGGCTACGTGCCGGCCCCATCGACGGTCTATCGGGGGATGTCCAAGGTCCGGCCGGGGCATATTCTCACCGTGGGCCCGAACGGGGCGATCTCCGATCGTTGTTACTGGGATCTCGCCACCATTGCCGCCGCCGGCAGCCGGCTCGCCGATCCGCTGGACGTGACGCAGGCGACCGAGGCCTTGGAGACCCTGCTGGGCGAGGCGGTCGCCGCGCGGTTGGTGGCGGACGTTCCGCTCGGCGCCTTTCTGTCGGGCGGCATTGATTCCACGGCGGTGGTTGCCTTGATGCAGGCGCGATCCGCCGCCCCGGTGAAGACCTTCACCGTGGGGTTCGAGGATGCCGGGTTCAACGAGGCCCCTCACGCCCGCGCGGTGGCGGCGCATCTCGGCACTGATCATACGGAACTGACCGTGACGGCGGCGGACGCGCTCGACCTGCTGCCGGGACTGGCGGGCGTTTATGACGAGCCCTTTGCGGATGCCAGCGCGATCCCCATGGTGCTGGTCTCCCGCCTCGCCCGGCGCGCGGTCACGGTGGCGCTGTCCAGCGACGGAGGGGACGAGCTGTTCGCGGGCTACGACCGCTATCGCCTGGCCGGGGCCATCCGGATGCCGGGACTGCCGCGGTCCCTGCGGCGGGCGGCGGGCGGCGCGATCGGGGCGATCCACCCCGATCTGTGGCAGACGCTTGTGGGTGCCCTGCCCGGCCGGTTCGACCGGCCGGGCCAGGGCGACCGGATCGCCAAGCTCGCCCGCGTCATGCGGACGGATGACGACGACGCGCTTTACCGCGCCGTGCTCTCGATCTGGGAGACGCCGGGCGACGTGTTGCGCCTGCCCGGCGGCAGCGCCGAGGCCGATTCCGTGCCGGAGCCCATCGGCACCCAGGATTTCCTCTCTCTCATGCAGTATCGCGATAGTGCGGGCTATCTGCCGGACGATATTCTGGTCAAGCTGGACCGGGCCTCCATGGCGGTGGGGCTGGAAGCCAGGGTGCCGATGCTCGATCACCGGCTGGTTGAATTCGCCTGGCGGCTGCCGGTCAAGTACAAGCGTCGGCGAGGCCGGACCAAATGGCTGCTGCGCCGGGTGGTGCAGCGTCACGTGCCACGCGGCCTGATGGAGCGGCCCAAGATGGGTTTCAACGTGCCGGTGGGCGATTGGCTCCGCGGGCCCTTGCGCGATTGGGCCGAAGCCCTGCTCGACCCCCAGCAGGTTGGCGCTGAAGGCGTGCTCGACGCGGACGCCGTCTCGCGGACCTGGACCCAGCACTTGGACGGCCGGCACGACTGGACCAACCGGTTGTGGACCGTTTTGATGTTCCGGGCCTGGGCTGAAAAATGGCGCTGACCACCCCCCTTGCCATCCCCGGAACAGCCCCCATATAGGATTCGGCCTTAGGGCTGAGGGGGTTAACGGTTCCTAACCTCCTCGACGATAGGGTTTTAAAACCGCTTCGGGCGTGCCCGAGGCGGGGAACGCCTGAGACCGAGGATAGAAGATGGATTTCGAAAAGTTCACCGAACGCTCGCGCGGCTTCATCCAGGCCGCCCAGGCCCAGGCCACCGGCCTGAAGCACCAGGAACTGGTGCCCGAACACCTGCTCAAGGTCATGCTGGATGACGAGGAGGGGCTGGCCGCCAATCTGATGAGCCAGGCCGGCGCCGATCCCAAGGCCGCCGCTGCTGCGGTGGCGGCTGCGCTCAAGGCGCGCCCCACGGTGGAGGGGGCCGGTGCGGGCCAGATCTATCTCGGCCAGGAAACCGCGCGCCTCCTGCAAAGCGCCCAAGAGATCGCCGAGAAGGCCGGCGACAGTTTCGTCACCGCCGAGCGTCTGCTGCTGGCCATGACCCTGGCGGCGGGGACCAAGGTGGCGAAGATCCTGGCCGATGCGG
>JAHEKA010000280.1 GCA_024638585.1 Rhodospirillales bacterium | reverse complement strand
ATCCCGCAGGGACCGGTGCGCTCGCTTGGCCCGACCCCGAACCGCCGTGGCACCACCGTGGTCTTCCACGCCGACGAAGAGATCTTCGGCCACCACCGCTTCAAGCCCGCGCGCCTGTTCCGGATGGCGCGCTCCAAGGCCTACCTTTTCTCCGGCGTCGAGATCCGATGGAAGAGCGGGATCGACGACGGCGAGACCCCGGCCGAGGCCACCTTCCGCTTCCCGGGCGGGCTGTCGGACTACCTCGCCGAAACCCTCGGGGCCGCCTCGACCTACGCCGAGCGCCCGTTCGCCGGCAAGGTCTCGTTCACCGACAAGTTCGGCGAGCCCGGCTTCGTCGAATGGGCGATCAACTGGACCCCGTCGCGCGACGGCTTCATCCAGTCCTACTGCAACACCGTGCCCACGCCCGAGGGCGGCACCCACGAGGCCGGCTTCTGGGCCGCGATCCTGAAGGGCATCCGCGCCTACGGCGAGTTGGCCGGCAACCGCAAGGCGGCGCAGATCACCCGCGAGGACCTCGCCGGCGGCGCCTGCGCGCTGGTCTCCTGCTTCATCCGCGATCCGTCCTTCGTTGGCCAGACCAAGGACCGGCTGTCGACCGAGGCCGCCGCCCGGATGACCGAGGGCGCGGTCCGCGACCACTTCGACAACTGGCTCGCCGCCGACACCAAATCCGCCGGCGCGATCCTCGACTTCCTCGCGCTCCGCGCCGAGGAGCGGATCCGCCGCCGGCAGGAGAAGGAGACGGCGCGGAAGTCGGCCACCAAGAAGCTGCGGCTGCCGGGCAAGCTCGTCGACTGCACGAACCAGAGCCGCGAGGGGACCGAGCTGTTCATCGTCGAGGGCGACTCCGCCGGCGGCTCGGCGAAGATGGCCCGCGACCGCGCCACCCAGGCGCTCCTGCCCTTGCGCGGCAAGATCCTGAACGTCCTCGGCGCGGCGTCAGCGAAGCTCGGCCAGAACCAGGAGATCGCCGACCTCTGCCAGGCGCTCGGGGTCGGCATGGGCACCCGCTTCAACGTCGAGGACCTGCGCTACGACAAGATCATCATCATGACCGATGCCGACGTCGACGGCGCACACATCGCCTCGCTCCTGATGACCTTCTTCTTCACCCAGATGCGGCCCCTGATCGACCACGGCCACCTCTACCTCGCCTGCCCGCCGCTGTTCCGGCTGACGCAAGGCGCGGCGCGGGTCTACTGCCTCGACGAGGCCGAGCGCGACGCGTGGCTGGAAAAGGGGCTGGGGGGCAAGGGCAAGATCGACGTCTCGCGGTTCAAGGGGCTGGGCGAGATGGACGCCAAGGACCTGAAAGAGACGACGATGGACCCCGCGAGCCGCAAGCTGATCCGGGTGACCATCGACGAGGACGAGCCGGGCGAGACCGGGGACCTCGTGGAGCGGCTGATGGGGAAGAAGCCGGAACTCAGGTTCCAGTACATCCAGGAGAACGCGCGGTTCGTCGAGGAGCTGGATGTTTGAAAGATTCTCAGGGAGGGTAATTATTTGGGACTGACGAATGTCTATGTTCAGACGTTGAATAAGACGCCAACGCTATTCAAGAAAATTCAAGATGCGCAAGCACCTACTCAATTCTCACATCAAATTTTGAAGGACTGGGGACTTACTTCGTCAAACGACCGTGCGTTCATTCCGTTGCTAAAAGCGTTAGGATTCCTCTCTAGTGATGGCGTGCCAACGAAACGGTACCTTGACTATCGAGATAACTCAAAGGCTCGCCGTGTCCTAGCTGATGGTATCAGAGAAGCATATGAAGATCTTTTCTTGATTAACTCCAAGCCGGGTGCATCCGACCGCAAGGCAATCGAAGGAAAGTTCAAGAGTTTCCATAACACCAGTGATAATCTTGCTCAACTAATGACAAAGACTTTTTTTAAAGTTCTTGAGCTGGCCGACCTTGATGACAAATCGCAGGAAGAAACAGATCAAAAGCCTGCTACTGGAGAAATTGACGAGACATTGGACCAGAATGATCGAGGCGGAAGTAAAGAAGAACAATCTCCGGGCATGGTTCCCAATCTTGGAGGTCTTCACTATAACATCCAAATCCATCTTCCAGCCACAAAGGACGTTGAAGTTTATAATGCCATCTTCAAGTCGTTAAAGGAGCACCTTGTTGAGTAAAAAGGACTTACGAGATTTCCTTTTTCGCGGACTGCTTTTTGAATCGGAGGCGGACGAATTTAAGAGAGCTGGAATCGAGGTGGGGGCACGATCTTCGGAAGGCGAGGAGGCGCTCCTCAAGGAATCACTGGCTCCATTCTCCTTGCGGCGCCGTAACGACGCACTCGAAATGGCTCGACTTTATGCTGTTCTTTTTTGTTTCGAGAATGAAATTAGAGATTTTATTCGCGAGAGACTTGAAGAGACAGAGGGGCCGAATTGGATTGACAAGATTCCCAGGAAAATAAGGCAACAAGCAGAAAACCGTAGGAATACTGCGCTAAACGACTCTTGGCTTGAAGGAAGCAAGAGTGATCTTCTTGGTTATGCTAATTTCGGGCATCTCGCTGAGATAATTATCGCCAAGTGGGAGCATTTCAAGGACCTTCTCCCGTCACAACACTGGATTCAACAGAGAATGGACGAACTGGAGAAATCCAGAAACTTTATTGCCCATAATAGAATGCTCCTGCCAAGTGAATTTCAGCGGTTGTACATGTATGTAAGGGACTGGAATAGAGTTATTGGCTTGTAGAGATTACCGACATAGAAATTCCGGGTTGCGAGTTCTATTGCGTTTTTTCTTAACTTTGCTGCCCGCGCTTCGCGCGTTCGGCCCTGAAACCGTCCCCCGGAGGATGTCCGGGACGGGCCTCGCCCCCCGGGCCGGGCTCGTGGTCTTCATGCCGGGTGGTGCGTCCTTGGCCGTGCCCCTTGTCTGCATTCCCTGCCGGGCCTAGACTCCGCCCTCGCGGGCCCTTGGCATTCACGCCTGCGGCCCGCCGGGATCATCGCCCTGAGCCTCTCAGGCAACCCTGACCCCCGAGATACATGCGAACGGCCGGCGCCCCGCCGGCCGGGTAAACCGTCGGAGGGTGACCCCATGTCGAAAAGCAAGGACCGCGGCAACCGCGAGAAGAAGAAGCCGAAGAAGGAAAAGCCCAAGGTGCTCGCCACCGCTAATGCCGGTTCCGGCAAGGCCGAGCCGGTGATCGCCGGCAAGAAGGTGAAGTAGGCCACGTCCCGCACGGGCGGCGTCGGCGCCACCGGCGGAGAGGCCGGGGGCGTGGCCGCGTCCGTGCACGGGCGCTTATTCCTGGATCGTCTCCAGCCAGGCCATGACGTCGGCGATCGGCCGGCTGGTCATGATCGGCTGCCCCGCCTCCGAGCGGATCGCCGTGTCGTCGCCCGCGAAGAAGTCCCCGAACAGCGGCATCTCCCCACCGTGGGCCAGCATCGGGTCACGGCCGTCGATCTGCTGCACCACCCGGACCACCGGGAACACCCCGCCGTTGGAAGCCGAGAGCTGGGTGAGATCGGCGGGCGCCACCATCAGGACCGGCGCCATCGGCCCGTCGCCGCGCCCCTCCGCCCCGTGGCAGGCCGCGCAGTAGGAGGCATAAAGGTCTCCCCCGAAAGCGACGTCCCCCGCCTTCAGGTTGTCGCCCTCCTGGGCGAAGGCCGGGGATCCGACCGCGAGCGCGATCGCGAGCAGGCTGGCGTGTCTCATGGCGGTCTCCCTCTTGGGTTGATCGAGCTTCGCTCCCGACCCTCACGCGCGACTTGATCCGCGTCAAGATGCGCGGGGCCGCAATTGGCCACGGTAGGCGGGAAAGGACGTCCAATGTGCTGGAACGCATCGGCCTCGGTGGCCATGGTCGGGGTCGGAGCGGCGGCCGCGGTGGTCACCTGGCGTCGGGGCGAGCCCGCCGCGATCTGGGTGACGCTGGGCTACTTCACGGTGATGGAACTGCTTCAGGCCGCGGGCTACGCCGTCGTGAACCAGTGCGGCGACCCTGCGAACCGGGCGATCACGCTGCTGTCGTATCTCCACATCGCGTTCCAGCCCCTCGTCGTCAACGCCTTCGCCATGGCGATCGCCCCGGCCCCTTTGTCGCCCGGGCTCCGGCGGGTGGTCTGGGCTCTGGCCGGCCTCGCCACCGCGCTTCTGCTCCTGAACCTCGCCCCGATCGATGCGCTCGGGTCGTGCCGCCCGGGGGACGCCCTCTGCTCGGACCGGCTCTGCCTCGTTTCCGGCACTTGGCACATCGGCTGGGAGGTGCCGCTGAACGGGCTGTTCCGTCCGATTGCCGAAGCATTCGGCCTGCCGTTTCCGGCATAT
>JAHEKA010000279.1 GCA_024638585.1 Rhodospirillales bacterium | reverse complement strand
GGAGATGGCACTGGCCATGAAGCCCCATGACCTGACCTGGCTGGAAGAACCCATCACGCCGCCCGACGATTACGATGCGCTGGCGGCCTTGCGCGAAGGCTCGGGCGTGCCCATCGCCATCGGCGAAAACCTCGGCAATCCCAACGACGTGCGCTGGCTGGCCAAGGCCCGGGCCGTCGACATCGTCCAGCCCAGCGTGGTCAAGATGGGCGGCATCAGCGATGTATGGAAGGTGATTCAATTCGCACGGTCGCAGGGCATCCGTGCCGTCCCCCACTCGCCCTTTATCGGTCCCGGCCTGGTCGCCACAATTCACCTCATCGCCGCCATGGAAGACGGCGTACCGGTCGAGCATCGCTATTGCGACCTCTCTGAAAGCCCGATGGGCCGATACTTCATTCAGGAGGACGGCTGCCTTCCTGTGCCCCAGGGGCCCGGCCTCGGCATCGATCCCGACCCGGACATCGTCGCCCGCTACCGGGTGAATTGAAGCGCGCCGCCCCCGTCAGCCGAACAGTTCGCTGACCGCGTCTTCGACATTCGTGCCGGCGAAGAACTCCCGGTTCATGCCGGCATGCAGCATCGCCGGGTTGACGAAGACGAACTCGCGGAAGGCGTCCATATCCAACAGCCCCTTCTCGACCAACTCGTAGGCCTCGGCCAGGACCAGGGTCATGTCCGGCACGTCCCAATGGCCGATGTCGGACGAGAAGGTTGCCTTGAGCCGGGCGCCGAAGGGCATCATGCGACCGTCGAAGGCCAGCGCCACCAGGGGGTCGTCGGCCTCGCATCCGAAATAGAAATTGGGCTCGAACAGGCGCCGCAGGTCTTCGGCCGCCTCTATCCCGAGCGCTTCCAACTCCTGTGCGATGAGGTCGTCCTTGTCCTGGTTCCACCCCACCGGCGAGCGTGCGAAATCCGGGTCCGTGGGATCAAGCCGCTCCTTCATCACGCCGGTCCCGTATTCCGCACACAGCTCGGCCAGGCGTTCGGTATCGATGTTGCGGGGGTCGTAGTTCCTGATGTCTTTCGGATTGCGCTTGCCGCAATGGCTGACCAGGCCGGCATAAAGTTCGCACGCCCAGGCCACGCCGCCTTCCAGGAACGCGAAGTTGAGGGTCGGGAACCGCTTGGTCACGCCACCCAGCACCAGCGCCTTGGCAAAGGCTTCGCCGGAAGCGGCGAAGCTGCCGACATGGTTGTGGATGTAATGGGTGCTCACCACCCGGCTGCCCCAGCCGGTCGCCGGCGAATGAGACGTCACCGCGACCTTGTGATCGACACAGCGCGCCCAGAGGGGATCGTAATCGTAAGGGCTCTCCATGCAGAGCGTATCCATCCAGCTGGCATAACGGGCGAATTCCGGATGGGTGTCGGCCACCGCCTCGATGGGGCGGCGGATATTCGAGGCGATCATCGCCGCCTTGAAGCCAAGCTCGGTCACCGCGTGGTCGAGCTCGGTGATCGCTTCGTCGGGCGTGTGAGCGGGGATCGCGGCAACCGGCGTCATGCGGTCCGCCTGATCGGCGAATAGATCGGCGAACATGGTGTTGAGCGCCCGGCAGGTGGCGCGCCGGAGCTCCTCATCCGCCATGCGCGTGGTGCCGAGCGCCATGGTCGAATAGACGATCGAGAAATCGATCCCGAAATCGTCCATCCGTTCGCGGAACAGGCGCGGCAGCATAGCGGTCGCCCGGTCCAGGGTGTTTTGCGTCGGAAGGGTCCAGGAACTCGGCCGGAACACGCGGTGGCGGCGGCGTTGGTCGGGCGTCATGCCGAACCAGCCGCCCGCGTCGAGGAACGCGACATAACGGTCCCGAAGGTCCGGCCCCGCGACCTGCTTGAGGTAATCGAGGAACACATAACCGGTCTCGATGGCGTGGCCGTCGGCATCGACCACCGGATGATCCAACCGGGACCGGATCTCGGCGGACCGGGTCGGCCCCACTCCGGATTGGCTGTCCTGGGTTGCCATTGCGCCCCCTCCCACTTTTCTTCATCTCGCGCTCTAGACGAAGAGCAATCTTGGCATTGTCCGGGGAGCACGGCAAAAACAATACGTCCCGTGCCCCCAAAGCGCCCCGAGTTCTCAGCCCGCTTTACAGCGGTGGGGGGTTAGCCTAGCCTTCCTTCGATACAAGGGGGATGGGGGACACAGGTCACCGCGCCCGAATATGGAGGAACACGATGTCCAAACCTAAAATTCGCCACCTCGCCATCAAGTCGCCGGATCCCGCGCGGCTCGCCGCATTTTACTGCGATGCCTTCGACATGGAGATCATCCTGCGCCAGGACTCAGGCGCCCATTACCTCAGCGACGGGTACCTGACGCTGGCCATCCTGCAATGCCGGCCGGAAGATTCGCCGCCTGGCCTCAACCATTTCGGCTTCGCCGTCGAGGAGGCCGAGACGGTGTCCGACAAGCTTCAGCAGCACGGCCTGCCGGAACCCAAGGTGCGCCCGTCGAACCGCCCCTATGCCGAACTGCGCGGCATGGACCCGGACGGCAACCTCTATGATATCTCTGTCCACGGCTTCGAGACCGAGGAATACCTGCCCGAGCGCACCGCCAAACAGGGCCACAAGTCGAAAGAAAAAGTCGACTGATACCGACCCGGGCTCGCGTCAAACGCAGCCTCGATAACATTGCCACAGACGGGAGGCCAACATGACTGTTGCACGCTTCGCGGCCCTGATCGTCGGCGCCGTCATCGCACTCGCGGTGCCGGGCCAGGGATCGGCCCAGGATTACTTCGCCGGTAAATCCATCACCCTCTATGCGGGTTACCCGCCGGGCGGCGGAATCGACAATGAGATGCGCACCATGGCGCGCTTCATCGACGCCCATATTCCCGGCAAGCCCAACATCATCGCCAAGAATATGCCGGGCGCCGGGGGGCTGGTGCTGGGGAATTATCTCTTCACCAAAGCCAAACGCGACGGGTTTGAGGTCGGCATGCCGGGGCGCAGCGGTTTCCTGCTGGCCAATTCGATCGGCCATAAAGGCGCGCGCTACACCCTGACCGAGTTCACCTATATCGGCTCCACCGCCAGCACCAATGCCATCCTCTGGCTCAACGCCGGTCTCGGCATCAAGAGCCTCGCCGACCTCAAGAGGGCCAAAAAGACCATCGTGCTGGGCGGCCTTTCGGCGCGGTCCCAGAACATCGTCGTGCCCAAGGTCCTGACGAAATATCACGGCTTCCCGTTCCGCCCGGTGCACGGCTATCCCGGCATGAACGCGGTGCTCCTCGCCATGGAGCGGGGTGAGGTCGACGGGCTGTTCTCCCACGAAGGATCGCTGCAAAGCACGCGGCCCGACATGATCAAGGACAAGAAGATCATCCCGATCTTCCAGACCTTCCCGTTCGAGCCCAATTTGCCGCTGATCAAGGACTTCGTCACCGATCCCGAGGCCAAAGCCCTGCTGACCCTTCTGAGCGCCCCGGGCCGGGTCGGCGTGCCGATCGTGGGCCCGCCCAAGATGGACGCCAAGGCGACCGGGATCCTGCGCAAGGCCCATCAGGCGATGGCCAAGGACAAGGCTTTCATTGCCTATGCGGCAAAACGCGGCATCCATGTTTCGCCCAGCACCGGGCCGGAGCTGCAGGCCTTTATCAAGGCCAACCTGGTCAAGGTGCCGGAGTCCGTGGTCAAGCAGTACAAGGCCTATACCAAGCGCAAGAAAAAGAAGAAGAAAAAGAAGAAGGGCAGCTGAGTCGCCACGTTCCGGGGTTGGCGGCGGTGTCATAGCCATCGCCAACCCGCCGATCCGTTCCCGACCTATCCTCTTCGGCCGCCGCAACGCGGTGCCCGCCCGGGCTTTACGTCCATGATCCAGGCCCTTGCCGATATCAGCCCCGAAATGAAGGCGCTCAGCGGCCAAATGTCGAAGGCTGGCGCGCGCCGCCTGCGCAAGGCCGTCGCGGCCAAGGTCAGGATGCATGTGCTCGACACCTTCGCCGCCATGGTCTCCGGTTCGCGCCTCCTGCCGGGACGCCGCGCCATCGCCCATGCCGGCTCCCTGGCCACGACCATGTCGGCAAGCGGCTTCACAGGCGTTGATGATCTCTATTCCGGTGCGCGCAATTTCCTGGGGGCCTATTCGCCCAATCCCCGCACCGGCGGGTTGACCGACGGCCTCGACGGCGTGGTCCGTCTGCGGCCGCTGCTGGCCACCCGGAACGAGGCAGCATGACATGACCTTGATCTTGTCTAACGAGGAGGTGGAGCAGGCGCTCACCATGCCTGATTGCCTGGCCACGGGCGAGGAGGCTTACAAGGCGCTCGGCCGGAACGAAGCGGCGACCGGCGTGCGCGGCGAGATCCTCTCCCCCA
>JAHEKA010000278.1 GCA_024638585.1 Rhodospirillales bacterium | reverse complement strand
CACCGAGAACGTAATTGAGAACGTAGGCGGCATAGAAATCCGGATGTTTGCGCTTGATTCCCTTGTGGCCGAACACCACGACCGATTGGGGGATGTCGCGGTCGGTGACGATCACCCGGCCCGCACCGGAGATCCTGGCCTCCGGAAGCTTGGTAGCTTGCGCCTTGGAGGGAAGGCCGGAAAAAACCCGATCCATCAGCGCACCGAAGGCTTTCTCGTCGATGTCGCCGACGGCCCCGATCACCAGGACATCGCGGGCCAAGCGCTGCTTCATGAAGGTCCGCATGTCGTCCACAGTGATTGCCTTAAGGGATTGTTCGGTGCCGCTCCTCTCGCGGCCATAGGGGTGCCCGCGGAACACCGCGTTGCGCCAGGCGCGCCGGGCGGTGTATCCAGGCCGCTCGATTCGGCGGCGCACGGCGGAGAGATATTGGCCACGGATCCTCTCGACCGGGGCGGCATCGAACCGGGGTTCGGTCAGGGCCATGCGGAGCAGATCCCCCGCCATGTCCCGATACCGGACCAGGGCCCGCAGCGACCCGAAGAAGGCATCGGCGCTGGACCCGAACCGCATATCGATCGAATTGTTTTCAAGCCTGCCCTGGAAAGCCTGGGAATCGAGCTTCCCCGCCCCTTCATCGAGCAGGCTGGAGGTCATCCGGGCAAGCCCCTCCTTACCGGCGGGATCGAGTGCCGAACCGCCCCGGAAGGCGAAGGATAGGGAGAACAGCGGCACCGTCTTGTCCTGGATCAACCAACCCTTGATCCCCTTTGGGCTGGTCACTTCCTTGATATTGATGGCCTGGGCGGGAAGAGCCAAAAGGAGCGCAGCAGACAGGGCGAGCGCCCCCACGGCCGCGCGCGCCCGCGAAAGAATGGGAGCCATCAATTGACCTTTCCTGGCTGGGTGGCAGCCCGCTGTTTCTTCTTGGCGGGCAGAAGCATGCCGGTCACCGAACGTTCGATCTTGAACAGCTTGCGGGCCGCGGCCAGGATCTGGGCGGGTGTTACCGCCTTGATATGCTCGGGCCAGTTCTCCACATCGTCGATGGTCTGCCCGCTGGTCAACGCGGTGCCGATGGCACTGGACCCCTGACGCAGCGAATCCCGCGCGAAGATGGCCCCGGCCAGCAAACGCTTCTTGGCCGCGTCGACTTCCGCCTGGGTCACGCCGTCGGCCAGTAGCTTGGCGATTTCCCCATCGATGGCGGCCTCAACCGTGGCCAAGTCCACGCCGCGCCGTGGGCGGACGTAAAAGCTGAATTCGCCCGGGCCCAGCAAATCGCCGTCATAGGAGGTCCCGACCGTGTGCGCGAGCTTCCGCTCGATGACCATGGCGCGGTAGAGGCGGCTGGTGGCACCGGTACCGAGAATCACGTCGAGCACCTCCAGCGCATCGGCGGCGCGTTTTTCGCCCAGGCCGCGGGACGGCGCGATGTATTCGCGCTGCCAGCGCGGCTCGCGCACCCGCTTCGACCGCAGCGTCACCCGCCGGGCGACGCGATGGGGCGGTTCGGCAGCGCCTTGGCGCCGAACGATCTTTGGCCCGCGGGGAATGGGGCCGTAATATTTCTCGGCCAGGGGCCGCACCTCGTCCACGGTCACGTCGCCGGAGATCAGCAGGACGGCGTTATTGGGGGCGTAGAATTTCTTGTAGAACGCGACCGCGTCGGCCAGGGTCAATTTCTCCAGCTCATGCTTCCAGCCGATGATCGGGATGCGGTAGGGGTAGTGCAGGAACAGGGCCGCGGTCATCTGTTCAGACAACTGGGCCGAGGGACGGTTGTCGGTGCGGGACCGGCGCTCCTCCACCACCACCTGCAGCTCCGGTATCGCCTCCTTGGGATCGATGACCAGATTGGCCATACGGTCCGATTCAAGCTTCATCACAAGTTCCAAGCTGTCCTTGGAGACGGTCTGGTAATAGCCGGTGGCGTCGGGACTGGTGAAGGCGTTGTCCCGACCGCCATGACGGGCGATGATCTTGGAAAACTCGTTGGGTTTGGTGGTCCGGGTCCCTTTGAACATCAGATGTTCGAGGTAATGGGCCAGGCCCGATTTGCCGGGGGGATCGTCCGCCGCGCCGACCCGGTACAACAGCACCTGCCGTACCACCGGCATGCGGTGATTCTCGATCACGACGACCGTGAGGCCGTTCTTCAGGGTGAAAGTCTTGGGGTTGAAAACGCCTGCCCGCACGGGGGAGGCGGGGTTCAAAGTCACGGCGGCAAAAAGTAGAACGCCGAGAAGCAGGAGCCGCCGCCAGAGGCGCGGCGCGTCGCGATGGAGCATGGTCACGTCTTTGCTGTCAATGGAGCTGTCTCAAACCAACGGAAGCCCGCCCGGCCGTCGCCGGATCTGCAGGCTTCTCTTATCCGCTCTATAAGGCAAAATCGAGGCACATGGCAATGATACCCTCAGCCTCTCTAAAAACGGTTACCCTAAAACCAGTCGGTCAGGAAGGATGAAGAAAAGAGGCCCTTCTTCTTCCGCTCGATAACCGGCGTCTTACCTGCATCCGCCCTGCGCCCGAGCGCCGCGTTCTCCTGGATGCGCCGCGCTTCCTTGTTGGGATCGACCACCGTTCCCGGCGGTTCCTCATCCTTCCAGAACATGATCGAATCAACAAAGCTCTTCTTATTCTCCGCGATCATCTCGCTTTCCTTGTCGACCCGCCGCCGGATATCGCTGTCGATGGTGGTACCGCCGACTTTCGCCAGAAGCGCGGCCTCCGCCTGGCTGACGCCGCGGATCTGGGCCCGTGCCCGCCGGTTGCCGGCGCGGCTCCTATCGGAATCGAGCACGATCTGGCGTGCGGCATCCCGGCTGGGCTCCGCCTGGGGTCGTTTCGCCCCGGGCCGCGGCGCCCTGAGGCCATACTCGCGGGGCATGGAGAGCGGCTTGCGCACCCGGATTTCAAACTCATCGGGAGATGTCTTTTCGGCGCCGATGGCCTGGCGCACGTCGCTGCACCCTCCCAACAGAGACGCGCCCGCGACGATCGCCACCGGCACCACCACGGCCGACAGGGCCCTCTTCAATCTGTCACCACTCATAACACCCGCCATCAATCCACTCGGTTCCGTTAGGTTACAAGGTACCTCATATATTTAATCATTCCTTCGGCGTAATAAAAGCGTCCAGCATCAACACCCCCACCCCGATCACGATCGCGGAATCGGCGACATTGAAGGCCGGCCAATGCCATCCGGCGTAATGGAAGTCGAGGAAATCGGCCACCGCGCCGTAATGCAGCCGGTCGATAATGTTGCCGACCGCCCCGCCGATCACCGCCCCCAACGCAGCCGCAACCCAACTCCGGGCCGTCCGAACCATCCAAAAGGCGAGAACCGCGACGATCACCAGCGACAGGGCGACGAGGATCCAGCGGCCGGCCTCCGGCGCGCCGCCGAACAGGCCGAAGGTGATGCCCCGGTTCCACACCATGACAATATTGAAGAACGGCGTAAGGGCGATCTCCCGGGGCGGCACCATGATCTTGGAAACGATCCACCACTTGCTGGCCTGGTCGAGGCCGAGGACCAGGAGCATCAACACCGCCCCGCCCGTCCAGGGCCGGGAGGCGCTTCGAGACTCTTCCGCAGGCGCGAGCATGGCCCGGCTCAGGCCTCAATGTTCGCAAGCGCATCGGCGCATCGGCCGCAGACATCATCGGGCTCGGCCTGGCCGACTTCATCCAGAACCTTCCAGCACCGGGCGCATTTCTCGCCCGTGGCCGGGGCCGGAACAACGCCTATGCCGGGAACGTCCGGCAGGGTGAAGGCGTCCCCCGGCGGGTCGCCGGGGGTGAGCGCCGCACCGGATGTGATGAACAATTCGGCCGGATCCAATCCATCGAACGCGGCCAGCAGCTCCGCCGGCCCGTAGACGGCGGGCCCGGCCTGGAGGGACGAGCCGATGCGCTTTTCCGCGCGCTCCAGCTCCAGCGCTCCGGTCACAACCCGGCGGATATCGCGGACCGTCTCCCAGCGCTCGGACAGCTCGGGATCGTCCCAATCGGCGGGAATTTCGGGGAAAGTCCTGAGATGGACCGAATCTTCGTCGGACGGGTGGCGCGCAAGCCAGGCTTCCTCGGCGGTGAAGCACAGGACCGGGGCGAGCCAGGCAGTCAGGCAATTGAAGATATGGTCCAGCACCGTGCGCGCGGCGCGGCGCCGGATCGATCCAGGCGGATCGCAATAGACGCTGTCCTTGCGCACGTCGAAATAGAAAGCCGACAGGTCGACGGCACAGAAAGTATGCAGTTCCGTATAAAAACGGTGGAAATCGTAGTCTTCCGCCGCTTCGACCAGTAACCGGTCAAGGGCGAACAGGCGGCCCAGC
>JAHEKA010000277.1 GCA_024638585.1 Rhodospirillales bacterium | reverse complement strand
CTCCTGTGACTTATTAAAAAACCGCACCAAAACGTGAACGACGAACTCCATCGGTGTGTAGTCGTCGTTCAGCATCAACACCTTGTACATAGAGGGTTTCTTGGTTTTCGGCTTGGATTCGGTGACCACCCCCGTGGAGGGCCCACCGCCATTGCCACCGTCCGCGTCGTCTTCCTCGCCCCCGGTCACGCGTATGTTCAACGTTACGGGAAGGCGCGCGAATTTCTCTACCAAGACCTCGTCACTCACGATCGTAAGGATCCGTTGAGTACGTGCCGAACCAACTCCAGCAGATACATCATATGGTGTTTGCAATCCCCTTGTCATCCCGTTCGCAATGCAAAAAAAAGGAAATAAAGGTTGACGCGGATCAGAACAGTTTCAGGTTGTCGGCGAATCCGTTGCCTCTAACCACCAACTCGTAACGGTCGACATGCCTTTGTTCGTCCCAATCCGGCCGCCAGGTCTCACGCGGCCGGTTAAAGGGAACGCCGGTGCCGTCGAGCGCGCCGAGCACTCGTGTGAGCCGGACAGAACCGAAGCGCTTGGACGGAAAGGACCAGGCGTTGAACCGGAAACGGCCGCCCTCGCAGGACGCCGCCACCCAGAAAAAGCCCCAGGAACGGACCCGCGTGCCTTGGGGGACCGGCGCATAGAAGCCGCTTTGGCGAAGGGCGCCGCGCAGGCGCGCCAGTTCGGTCCGGCCGATCCGTTTGCGGGCGGTCTGCGGGCGCCACGGGGCGAGCACGTCGTCAAGCGGTATGGGGCGGGCAAAATCTGTCTCGCCCCGGACCTGGGCCTTGAAATCGAAACCGCGCCGTCCGGGGCCGGCGGTGATGTCGTAGGTGCGCACCTGTTCCCGCCAGACACCGTTGTAAACCAATCGGTAACGGTCTGGGCCGCCCGGTTGGCAGGTTTTCCTTAAGTCATCAGCGTTAAGATAGGAAAACCATGCGAAAGAGCGGGTGACGGGATTGTCCTCATAGCCGGCCCGATAGGTGCAGGCGGGAGCCGCCAGCGTCAGGGTCAAGGCAAACAGGACGGCAAGTGGTCGTGGTCTGGTTTTCATGGGTTTAATGATAACAATGCCCTTGTGAACCAAAGATGAACAGTGTTTTTCGGCGGTATTGTGCCGCCTGTGGATAAAAATAGGGTTCCGTTTGACTGTTTTTTAATTTAGGTCCTGGACAGAGATTCGGCTTTTTCCTAGCATGGCTCGGCCAGGGAAATGCCACCTTAGGGGGTCATTTGGCGCGTTCAGTACAGTTCCTTTCGCGGTCCATCTCCGCTTTGTCATACCCGTCGCGTGCGGCGAATAGGGCCGTGGGTGAGGTCGTTCGCGCCCTTGTCCTGGGCCTCGTGCTCGCCGCGGCGGTCGCCATGCCTGCCGCGGCCAAATACGCCTCGATCGTCATCAATGAAGAGACCGGCGCCGTGCTGCATGCGGTCAATCCCGACGTGCGCCATTACCCCGCTTCGCTGACCAAGGTCATGACCCTCTATCTGGTGTTCGAGGCGCTGGATGCCAAACGCCTGACCATGAACACCCGTGTCCGCATCTCGCGCCGGGCGGCCCGCCAGCCGGCGTCGAAATTGGGCCTCAAATACCGCGAAACCGTCACCGTGCGCGAACTCATCCTGGGGCTCACCGTGAAATCCGCCAACGACGCCGCCACCGCGATTGCCGAGCACATGGGAGGCACCGAGCGAAAATTCGGCACCCTGATGTCCCGCAAGGCGCGGGCGCTCGGTATGGCCAATACCCGGTTCCGCAACGCCTCGGGCCTGCCCAACCGGCGCCAGTTGACCACCGCACGGGACCTTGCCCTCCTCGCCCGCGCCATGAAGCGCGATTTCCCGCACTATTACCGCTTTTTCTCGACCCGCTCCTTCACTTTCCGAGGCCACCGCTTCCTCAATCACAACCGGTTGCTGGACCGCTACGCCGGCGCCGACGGTCTCAAGACCGGGTATATTCGTGCCTCGGGCTTCAATCTCGCGGCAACGGCGGCGCGCGAGGGAATCCGGCTGATCGCCGTGGTCATGGGCACGCGGTCACCCCGGGCACGGGACCTGCACACCATGGGCCTGTTGGAACGCGGCTTCGAGAAGGCGACGAAAGGCCGCCATATCGCCTACCATTACGACCGCAACATCCGCATCGCCCGCGACCGGAGCCGGATCAACCAACGGGTCCGGGTGCGCCGGGCCCCAGGGGCACGGGGCCGCATCCGACTGTCCCGCCTGACGCCCCCCAAACGCCCGGAACCGGAACCCGCACCACCGCCGGCACCGGAACAGGGATCGGCTGCGACCACCCTCGCCGCGCCCCCACCCTCCATCGGCTGGACCCTGCAGATCGGAACCTTCTCACGGGTGGCATTGGCGGAACTCGCGGCCAAGCGGGCGCGGGAGACTCTTCCCACATTGCTGGGCCGTTCCGCGCTGGTCGTCCAACCGGTCACCACGCCGGGGCAGACACTCTACCGCGCGCTCTATGTGGGGCTCCCGCGCGCTTCGGCGGAGCGGGCCTGCACCAGGCTGGAAGCCGCCGGCCATAGCTGCCTGACCCATCCCCCGAAAGAGACCCAGGGCGCGCGGGCGCGGCCTGTGACCCCGCCGATCAACTGAAACTTCCGGTTCAGTTCAGACCGGGCCCAACCCATGCACCGCACGGCGAAAGACGCGCCTGCGCCGGGCCGCGCCTTGGCGCCAAAGCTCCAAATTCCAGTGGGACCGGGACGCCCGCGCCCGGGCCGTGGGCAGGAAGACCACGGCACTCACGCCCGGCCCCTGCGCGGCCCGCACGGCGCGCCGGGCGCGCCGGTATTCAGGGCCTTCATAGGCGTTGACCCGGGCCGCGGCCCGGCGGTGAGGCAGCGTCACGAGGAGACCGGCCAGCGCCGCGCCCGGACACCTCACCGCAAGGGGATAGCGTTTTCCCGCGGCAAGCCTGGCCTCATATCCGTCGAGCACCGCCGGCACCACCCTGAGCCCGCCGCAAAGACGCCCGAAGACGTGGCGGCGCAGCGCCGCATCGACCAGCGTTCCATAAAAGAAATAGCGCATGGGTCCGGCGCGGCGCCTAGAAGTCGGGAGGGCTCACGCCGCTCTTGCCGAGTTCCGCCACCAGGGCTTCCTTGAGCCGCTCCAGTCCCTCGGCGGAGTCGGATTCACAGCGCGCCACCAGCACATCCTGGGTGTTCGATGCCCGCAGCAGCCACCAACCGTCCGGGGTGCGCACGCGGACCCCATCGCAGTCGTTGACATCCGCACCGGCGGCCGCGAGCCGCGCAGCCACGTCTTCCACGACTTCGAACTTGGCGGCATCACCGCATTCAAAGCGCAATTCCGGCGTGTTGATCATCTCCGGCAATTCGTCGCGCAGCTCCGCCAGGCTCTTGCCCGACGACGCCACCACCGAAAGCAGCCGGACCGCGGCGTAAAGGGCATCGTCGTATCCGTAATAGCGGTCGGCGAAGAAGATATGCCCGCTCATCTCACCGGCAAGCGGCGCTTTGGTTTCGGCCATCTTGGTCTTGATCAGGGAATGCCCGGTCTTCCACATCAAAGGGTCGCCGCCGAGGCGCGCGACCTCGTCGAACAGCACCTGACTCGCTTTCACGTCGGCGATGATGGTGGCGCCCGGCAGGCCGTCGAGCACGCCGCGAGCCAGCAGCGCCAGCATCTGATCGCCCCATAGGATGCGGCCCTTCTCGTCGATCGCGCCGATGCGGTCACCGTCACCATCGAAGGCGATCCCCATGTCGAGCCCTTGGCCCGTCACCGTCTCCTGAATTTGAACCAGTTTCTCCGGCATGGTCGGATCGGGATGATGGTTGGGAAAGGTCCCGTCGATCTCAGCGTTCAACAGGACCGCGCGGCCCGGCAGCAGCGCCGTCAGGCGCTCCATGGCCTCTCCCGCCGCGCCATTTCCCGCGTCCCAGGCGACCGCCAGTTCCGTCGTGCCGGTGTAATCTTCGGCAACACGGGCAACGTAGTCATCGAGCACGTTCTCGGATTTCACGCTTCCCTCACCCTCGCCGAAGTCCCCGGCCGCCGCCATCTCGCCAAGGGTCAGGATATCGTCGCCGTAGAATGCCTTGCCCTGGGCCATGATCTTGAATCCGTTGTGGCTCGGCGGATTATGGGAACCGGTGACCATGATGCCGGCGCCCGCGCCCCGGGTTACGGTGGCGTAATACAGCATGGGCGTCGGTCCCAGACCGATCCGCGTGACGTCCACGCCGCCCGACACCAGGCCGCCGACCAAAGCCGTCTCCATGGCCTCGGAGCTGACCCGTCCGTCGCGGCCGACACAGACGCCCGCCGCGCCCCGTTGGGCGA